>JBBSAR010000569.1:0-2835 GCA_038252125.1 Desulfatiglandales bacterium | reverse complement strand
TTAGCAACTTGGCCATCGTACTTCGGATATTGGAACCAACACCTTCTGGACATCCGTTTTTCCGGTCCCGGAAAGTGGAAGCTGGTAATCGTATTCTTCCGTTTGAAACCTGAAACCACGCCCGCAAATCAATGCCGTTGACCCTCCCGGAAAAAGATCACAAATTATCGGAAGCAGCACATCACCGTTCTGTCCTGACCACAATATATTTGGTCGACGGTATTCATGACAATGGTGGGAATAACTGCTATAAATAATAACATTTCAATATGTTGCAATAAAATCTCAATATCACCTCTCAATAGGATTCTATCAACCGTTCTGAATAGAATCAAATGCTTTTAAGGTAAAGATTATGGGAGATGGATGTTTTATGGTAAGAGAAAGAGAAGGGGTCAATAAAGAGAAGGGGTCAAATCTGCTGTTGACTGTTTTGCAACATCTTTTCTATGTCTTTTACACGGGCTTTTAGACTACGGTCCGCCGATATGTCTCTTTTCATTTTTTCAATGGCACTGCTCACAGAGCTGTACTTGGCGATACCAAACTGTCTCCCAATCTCTTCAAGTTTCTCTCCTCTAAGGCGCCTAATAAGAAAAATGGCAACATTCCTCGGTTCGTTAAGGACACCCCTTCTTGATGACAAAAGCGAATTTTCTTCTATACCGTAGCCTTTACATATTGCCTGCTTTATCTTTTCCGACCCTGGCGCCAATCTCCTTGATTCTGGGATTTCATCATGGCGTTTCTTACAAAAAAATTTCTCTTTCACCCTGTTTATAAAATTTTCACTGCCCAACACAGACGGAAACTTGCTCCGTGAAAAAATGCGGTTTATCTCCTCAGGGCTTTCCATTAAAATAAATCTTTTGTATGTGTTTATCCCTTCTCTTCGGTCCCTCGCAAAGAGTGAAAGGATGAAGGGCTTATGTAACCAGTTCCATTTTTTGGCATCGGATAAATAGCCTTTGTGACTGCTCCATGCATATTGGTTCAGTTCTTTTACCAAGCCCGCTTCCAAAGGGTTTCTGTGAATATATCCGCACCAGAGCACAAGACGATGATTACTACGCAAAACTGCTCACGGACTTTATTGGCAAATTTGGCAAGGCCTCTCGGGAAGAAATCGACAAGCTTTTATTAGACAAACCGAGTGATGCCTTGGATGAAGAGCAGAAAAAAAGGAAGGTGGCAAATTTACTCACCAAACTTCGCAGGGCTGGTGTGATTCGAAATGATGGCCCCCGAAAAACTCCCGAGTGGGTGCTTGCAGAATAAAATGCAGAATAAAACGCGCCGGTTTCAGAATAAATGCAGAATAAAAGTTGAGAGAGAGTTGTGATGAAACTGAAATTCAAGATCCAGTCCTACCAGACCAGCGCTGTTGAATCGATTGTTGACTGCTTCGCCGGGCAGGTGAACACCTCGGGCATTACCTATCGGATAGATCCCGGGAGAGGACGTCTTCCCTTCGAGCAACCTGGTTTCAAAAATGCCGATGTCCAGCTAACAGATGTGCAACTCATTGAAAACATCCGTGCAGTTCAGCGGCGGCAAAATCTGTCGTTGTCTGACAAGCTGGTGGCGAGTGCCGGGTGCAAAATCAACCTTGATGTGGAAATGGAAACCGGCACCGGCAAGACCTACTGTTACATCAAAAGCATCTTCGAGATGAATAAGCTCTATGGCTGGAGCAAATTCATCGTTGTGGTGCCCAGCATTGCTATCCGTGAGGGCGTGTACAAATCGCTTGAAATCACGGCCGACCACTTCACCGAGAGCTATGGCAAGAAGGCCCGCTTTTTCATCTATAACTCCAGACAACTGCACCACCTGGAGAGCTTCTCGTCGGATGCCGGCATCAACGTTATGGTCATCAATATTCAAGCATTTAACGCTACGGGGAAAGATAACCGCCGTATTTACGATGAATTGGACGATTTCCAGTCACGACGCCCCATTGACGTCATTAGTAGTAACCGCCCCATCGTAATCCTGGATGAACCGCAAAAAATGGAAGGAAAGAAAACGCTGGATGCGCTATCCAAGTTCAAACCGTTGATGATCCTGCGCTACTCGGCCACTCACCGCACCACCCACAATAAAATTCATCGTCTTGATGCGCTGGATGCGTATAACCAGAAGTTGGTAAAGAAGATCGGCGTACGAGGCATTTCCGTATTGTTGTTTCCATCTGTAACGGATGACGAAGAAACACGGCGCAAAAAAGAGGTTCGCTTTATCTTCTCGCATTCGGCGCTACGTGAGGGCTGGGACAACACCAATGTTTTCGTGCTGTGCATGCTCAAGCACAGCGACAACACGATTTCGCGTCGCCAGGAAGTGGGTCGCGGCATGAGATTGTCCGTCAATCAGAACGGCGACCGCATGGACCACGCGGCAACTGTTCATGGCATCAACATCCTGACAGTGGTGGCCAGCGAAAGTTATAAAGATTTCGTGGCCAACCTGCAGCGGGAGATCAGTGAAGCCCTTTCGACGCGGCCGCGAAAGGCCGACGAGGCCTATTTCACCGGGAAGATTATCACATCCGAAACGGAGCAAATTGAAATTACGCCGGTTATGGCCAAACAAATTTACAGATACCTGGTGAAGAACGATTACACGGACGATACAGACCAGGTTGCCGAGGCCTACCACACTGCAAAGGCAAACGGCAGCCTGGCGGCCTTGCCCCCTGAACTTGCGCCCCATGCCGAGCAGATTTTCGGGCTGATCGACAGCGTATTCAGCGAATCCCAGTTGCCTGATGTAGGTGACGACCGTAAACCCAAAGCCAACCCGCTGAACAGCAACTTTGAGAAGAAGGAGTTT
>JBBSAR010000568.1:0-2838 GCA_038252125.1 Desulfatiglandales bacterium | reverse complement strand
GGACAGAACGATCGATTTGGCAGTGGAAAGAGGGCCGTAAGTTTCCGGCATGGCATTTCCCATAAGGGCCACCAGGGGTGTCCCGGCCGCGGCTGCCATGTGCATCACCAAGCTATCCGGTGCGATGCAGGCATCGGAATGTTTCAATAAAAAAAACACCTCGTTCAGGCTGAGTCTGCCTGTCATGTCCTGAAGTTTGGGATGACGGTTCTTCAATTTTCCCGCCTGGATTGCATCTTCCGGCCCCCCCACGAGAACGACCCGATCTTCACCGAGACCCGCAATGATCCCGGAAATAACCTCAGCAGTCATTTTCCGCATAGGGTCCTTCCCCCCCACATGCACCACCGTGTATCCCTTTGGTTTTTTTAACAGATCCGCCAGGGCAGTGGAAAGCGTAACAGGGGGAAACATAAACGGCATTGTGGGATTGTTTTCCGGAAAGGGAGCAGGAACCATATCCAAAAGGAGTCGGGCCATATGCATCTTCCCGTAAAAACGCCTTCTATAGTCCTCCGAGTACCAGCCTCTCAGCCGCGTCATCAAACGCAGGCGCTCGTACAATGGATTTCCGCACCAGAAAACAGATCTTCCCGAAAGAGCCATTTTACGCAACAGGGCCGGGCTGGATCTCGCGGAAATAATGACCGAGTAGGGCATCTTATCAAAAAACTCATGGACTGTCCTAAACCCCAGCGACAGGGAGCGGACGGCATTCTTCTCCATGAAAAATATTTTGTCCACATGGGGATTGCCCTCCAAAACGGGTATGGCGGCATAGGTGGTCAAGACATGAACAGGCCTTCCGGAGATTTCCGATACTTTTTTTATCATCGGAGTCGCAAGCAGGAGATCTCCGATCCCGGCCATAGCGATAATGAGAGGGCTTTCCCAGGAAAGACGCCGGCAGCGGTTTTTCAGCCGGAGCAACCCGCTCCAGCACAGGACCTCCATGAAATCAAACATGTCATGAATGGTTTGGTTCACAGTTTTTCCACCTCCCCCGCATCCTGTGCCTTCCCACCTATCTTTCAGACCGCATTCCACCGGCAAAGGGTATTTTCATCACAAGCAGCAAAGTCGCACCATAAACAAACGCGGCCACACCAACAACGAGCAAAACGGGGCCCCCGGAAAACCATAGATAGAAAAGCATGGGAACGCAGGCCAGCAGAGACTGGAAAAAAGGCTGTGGAGTGGGCCTCAGCCCGAAAGTCCCGAAAACAAACCAGGTGGTATAGCAAAGCGCCAGGCTTTCCGAAATCAGCAGGGAAAGAGCCGCCCCTAAAAAGGAAAACCGGGGAATGAGCCAGAGGTTAAGGAGGACATTGACAGGAAGGGTGAGAAAGTAGATACGAAGCAGGCTGTATTGCCGCCGCCCCGCCACCATGAGATGACCGTTCAGCTGGCCCAGAAAGGAAAGCCCCCCAACGCATAAAAGGACCCTGAATGTGGCTGCCATGCCGTCCACTTGGGTCGGTCCGATGAACGGAATCCGGAATGTCCTGAATACAGAAAAATTTCTGCCGGTCAGTAAATCCATCATCGGCCCGGCCATTACAATTCCACCGACCATGAGCGGCACGGCTAATAAAACCAACCATCGGAAGGATTGCGCATAATGTTCCTCTTTCTCCCCATCGTCCGCCCCGTGAAGGGCATTGGAAAAGAGCGGCAGCATGACAGCGAGGAAAAGGACGGGAATGAGCCCAATCAGTTCATAAACCTGGTATGCCGCGCCAAAGACGCCCACATCTTCACGCAGGTTTGTCCACGACATCAAGAGGATGCCGTTCTTGGCGTATATCATTGCCAAAAGGCCCGATATGCCTAAAGGAGCGGCCTTAAGAAAAAGATCTTTTACGGGATCCAGGTCAAAAATCAATCGGAATTTCACGAAACGTCCCACATAGAGGAACAAAACGAGAAAATTAGCCATCGATCCCATGACCATGGCCATCATAACCGAGAGAATGCCAAGCCCCATCATCAGGAAAGAGGCGGCCAGGGTCACGAGGACAATGCTTCCGGCGAGATCCCCGGCGGCGATGTATTTTATCTTAAGACGGGACTGGAAGGCGGCACGGCAGGGATTCACGGCGGAGAGGACGACGAGGTTGGCCAGGCAGATCCAGAGTCCATACCGGACTACCGGTGATAATGGCAGAAAAAAAAGCGCTGTTCCAGCTGGAACGACCCAAACCAGGGTGTTCAGTATGGATATTGTCAGAAGAGATCCGGCTGTCCGTTCGTAATTCCGGTTTGTTAGAGAGAGTTCTCTGACACCTGTGTTGAAGAGACCAAAATCGGTAAAAACACCGAAGATCCCGCCCCATGCCAGAATAACGACGTATATTCCATATCGTTCCCCGCCTAAATACCTTGTGAGCAGGGCTAACAGGATGAGGCTCGCAATGCCCGCCACCCCCTTGGATGCGAACTGAAAAGCCGTGTTCAGGGTAACTGTGCGATTCATTTTTTTTCAATGACCATATATATCTCGTCCCCTTCACCGATAAAACCGGAATCCTTCAAAAGATTGAGAAACACCCCGTCTCCTGAGCCAACGTCTAATATACGACCACCAGCAGGAAACCAAAGCAGGTATTTCTTCATGGTTCGGTGTTTCTTCGCGCAAAGATCCATATCATTTCCTTCTTTCCCCTAAATGCCGTATTGCGTATTTAAGCCGTTAGACTCAAGGACATCCCTCATTTTTCGAATAAATATCGCCGTGTCAAATTCCCGGGCCCGGCTTTCGCAATCCCCCCGCATGGAAGCAGCCCTTTGCGGCGTCATCCAGTGGACAGCTTCGGCAATGTTTTCCTCTATGGGGTT
>JBBSAR010000567.1:0-2855 GCA_038252125.1 Desulfatiglandales bacterium | reverse complement strand
GAAAGCCTATATAGATAAGGTACGCGGCCAGCATATAGAAAGCGGTATGGGCGATATTGACGATGCGGGCCACCCCGAAGACCAGGGAAAACCCGATAGCCAGCAGGGCGTATATACTCCCGTTGATAAGGCCATTGATAATGATATTCTGGATCATATGTTTCCCGTGCTGAAAGGACAGAGGTCAGAAGTCAGAAGTCAGAAGTCAGAAGTCAGAGGTCGGAGGTTCAAAATCCGAAATCCCAAGAGGCCGCAATCCGAAATACGCATACGCGTTCCGCGATCGGATTGCGGCCGTTCTCCCTCTTACTTTTTCTTCTTGTAGTAATCCACTACCCACGGCGGAATCTTATAGGGCACCGCGCCTTCATAGCTGATGCCTTCCCAGTTGAGAGGCCAGACGCACATGTTTTTGCCGTCCTGCCACTGCGTACCGACCGATGTAACATACGCGGGACCCCAGGTGATATCATGGGTTTTGTCAAAGACCACGCGACCTGCCGCACCGTTTCGATCCGTTTTCTCTATCTCCGGAACAAGCTTGGCTGGATCCAGTGATCCGGCCTTGGTAATGGCATCGGCAAGGATATAAACAGCATCGTAGGTGCCTGCCGTGTAATTGGGCGCCTCTTTGAAACGTTTGCGGTATTCATCATAAAAGGCAATGGTTTTATCCGTAATCTTGACGCGGGCATAAGTATTGATGGTCAAGGTGTAGTTTCCCTTGCCGCCCGTAGCCGCCCAGAATCCATCCTTCTGGGCCTCTACATTGATCCCCACGGCCGCGGCCGGAATCTTAAGTTCTCCCCACTGCTTTGCAAACGTAATCCCCACCGATGAGGAAAAGGTGGTGAAGATAATTTGGGCGCCCGAGCGCTGAATGGCCGCCAGTTCCGCGGTAACATCCGTGGCTACCGGCGAAGGCCTCCACACGCCCACTACCTCCATGCCCATCTTGGGAAGATTTTCCTGTGCTATCCCAACGATGGGGTCGGCCCAGACCGCCTTTTCAGCCACAATGGCCACCTTGATTTTAGGAATGTTCAATTCTTTGGCCATGACCTTGGCCACCATCCCCAACAGGATAAAATCAACCTTCACCAGAAATTTTGAGTTGATAGGGGTCACCCGGAACCAGTATTTATACCGATCATATTCATCTTTCACCCTCTCACAGAGCTTGGGATGAGCGGCCCCGCAGCCGATGAAGATCGTCTTGTTGTCCATGGCGATATCCTGCATGACCAGAACCGCCTCGGTGCGGAATCCTCCCACCAGATAATTCACCTTGTGGCGGCTGATGGCTAGTTCCGCGGCGTTGGTGGCATCCGGCAGACTGACAAACTCGTTGGAATCGACCTTCACCAGTTCGATGGGAAGCTTCTTGTCTCCCACCTGGACGCCTCCCTTGGCATTGATTTCATCCGCCGCCATGACTGCCCCATTCCAATGGCCCTCGCCCTGCGTGAACTGCATGGGCCCGATAACGCCAATCTTGATTGTTTCCGCCGCCCGGGCACTGAAGCTCATACTCGCCACAAGACAAACCGCCGCAAAAATACTCCACCCGACATTCTTCTTTTTCATGGTTCCAGTCTCCTTTCAAACATGGATAAGGTTAGTTTTGTTTGAAAACGCCCAATTAAAAACCACTATGTAAAAGCCATGCAAACGGGAAAACTTGATTCTGAAAAGCGGGGATGAACCATGTCAAAACTTCATGCCGGGCAGATTCAATGATGCCGTATTGCCCCCATCCACGGGCAGGGCCTGTCCCGTGACAAAGCTTGCGTCATCACTTGCCAGGAAAAGAATGGCCCTGGCGATCTCTTCAGGCCTCCCGTACCGCCTCAGTTCACAACGGTATCCCAGTCTTTCTTCCTTTCCTTTCTCCCTGGCGTAATCGAAAACGGATTTGGTCATGCCCGTTTCCACAAGCCCCGGACATACCGCATTGACCCGCACATTGTATCCCCCCAGGTCGCAGGCCGCGGTCCGGGTGAAGTTGATAAGCGCGGCCTTGCTGGCGCTGTAAGCATTGCCGCCGGCTCCCGATCGGATCCCCGCCACCGATGCCGTATTTACGATAGATCCGCATCTTCTTGCTTTCATATGTTTGGCCACATGCTTGACCCCGAACACCGCGCCCAGGACGTTTACCTGAAACACCTTTTGCCAGTCATTCTCGTCCTGTTCCTCAAGCCCCGCCATGCCGCCGGTGATGCCCGCGTTGTTACAGAGGATATCCACCTGGCCGTATTTTGCCATGGCCAGGTCTATAAGCTCCTTGACTTCCATTTCCTCCGACACGTCCGTCTTTTTCATGATGACGGCCGAGTTGATCTTCTGAACCAGATCGAGGGTTTCCCGAAGTCTTTTTTCATGAACATCCCCGAGAACCAGCTTTGCATTTTCTCCCGCAAAGACCTCCGCAATCGCCCGGCCGATACCGCTGGCCGCGCCGGTTACGACAGCCACTTTTCCTTCCAATCCGCCCTGCTGTTTCATATCTATCCTCTTTTCATAAAGCCTCTGCCGCGGCAAGCGATTCCTTCGTTCAGGATACGGCGCACCGACCTTCTCTCTCATCTATAATCGCCTGAAAATGATCGCTTTCCTCCCGAATCAATTTGCGATAGAGATGGTAGAAAAAGAGACTCATGAGTTCCCTGCCCCGGATTCCCCTTTCCAGGTTCTGCTCGGGTGTGAATTTGTCCAGATTGGCCTGCAGGTAGCTGGTGTGAGCCATCACTACGATTTCACGATAGAGATCCACATAACGTTTCACATTTTCGATATCAAACCCGTCCTTGGGTCCAAAACCGGCCCGATCCAAATCCACCAACAGTTTGCCG
>JBBSAR010000566.1:0-2908 GCA_038252125.1 Desulfatiglandales bacterium | reverse complement strand
TTTCACTGTCGGCAGTTCAAGAATTTTGTATAGCAGGGCGGGCTAAGAGGAAGGCGAAGGCCGGACAAGAGAGAAGAAGAAAAGTGTGTCTGGCATGTGCTTTCTTCCAGTCGCACTAGCTTAAAACGATCGGAAAAACATGGCGTCACTTCATATTACAACAGAACGAATCCTGGTAACCAGGTAATTTCTGCCCCCATCTGTCTGCTCCGCTGGGGAAAGAAGAGAGTATCATCTTCTTGGCCGGTGAGCAGGCTTTTTGGCTTTCCATATCCTTGTTTATGGTATATGCCCTATGTGGAACTCAATGAGAGAAAAGGGCATAAACAGACAGGAAAAAGAGATAAATCGGTCTCCTTATTTCGCTCTTCCTCAGGGAAAAGGGCTGAAAATTTTAGTATAACAAGAGAGTTCCAGAAAAAGTCTATCGGAGGGGACCCCGGAGCAGCGCGAATCTGGCAAGGCGACGTGGTGCTCATTCGCATGATCTGTGTTGACGCCGGCAGGAAAAGAAAACAGAGAATGGGGTCTGGATATAATTACGCAAAGGTGTCGTCGAATGTCTGAGATACAGGATCGAGTTCAGTTAAGACCTTCATGGAAGAGTCGGATCGGGGGGGAGTTTGAACAGGAGTATATGCAAAACCTCAGGCAGTTCCTGATTAAGGAGAAACAGGCCGGAAAGATCATTTACCCGGAAGGGAAAAATATCTTCAATGCCATAAACCTCCTTCCTTTTGATGAGGTGAAGGTTGTGATTATCGGGCAGGACCCGTATCACGGCCCGCGACAGGCGCACGGCCTGTGTTTCTCTGTCATACCGGGGGTGGAACCTCCTCCATCCCTGAAAAATATTTTCAAGGAGATCCAAGCGGATCTTGGCATCACCCCGGCCAACCATGGATGTCTCAACAACTGGGCTGAACAGGGGGTGCTCCTGTTAAACAGCGTGCTGACCGTGGAGATGAACAGGCCGGCTTCCCACCAGGGTAAGGGGTGGGAACGTTTCACGGATACCATTATCAAAACGCTGGACAGGGAACATTCCGGGCTGGTGTTTTTCTTATGGGGGAGTTATGCCCAGAAAAAAGGGGCGATTATCGACAAGAAGCGTCATCTGGTTCTGACGTCGGTTCACCCGTCCCCCTTGTCCGCCCATCGCGGTTTTTTCGGAAATAAACATTTTTCCAAGGCAAACGAATATCTGCGGAGTCAGTCAAAAACGCCAATTAACTGGGAGTTGCCAGAACTGAGTGAAGGCGGCAAATTACCGGAAAAGTGGGGTTGAACGAGGAGATGAGCCGTTCTCGCGGAGAATGAGCAGTGCGAAGACGGTTTTAACGAAATTTTTGTGACACCCCTGTTTACTCCTAAACGAATGAAAAAATGGATTTTCTTTTTTTCTATGGGAGGAAAGGGGATTAGCAGATAGGTAACTGGCTGAATTCCCATATTTCAAGATTAATCTGGAAAGAAGTGGAAAGTTAATTTTCCTATAGATATTGCTATGATGAACAATATTCCTTTAATTGAACTGTTAGCCCTCAAATAACTCATGACATTCTCATTTTGCATCCGGTTCAATCGGTCGCCTACCGACACAATTCAAACTGAGGCTAGTGAGATTGTGCTACGGCACGACAGCGCTCCGTCCCCCCTAAAATTGCATGCTCCGGATCCGGAAGGCTCAATCCTAAATGCCAAACAGCTTGTTTTTACCGGGCATGGGTATACATCACTTGAGGCAGCCTTGACCGCAGGTGAAACGTATCAACGTGCGCTGGTTATCGCGCTGGCACGTCATCGTATTGGTGCAGACTTTGGTGTACGTTCAGCCAAAGGCATTTTTACAAATCATGGCCTATCTTGGCTGGAAGAACAGGTTGGACAACGGATTCTTAACAATGTCCACGGCCTAATGGCCTTTGAGTCCGAGCCCACTCCCCGCTTTGCCCTCACAGAAGCCAAGCCTCTACGGGGTGTGAATCAAGCAATATTCGAGGCCGCTTTCGCATCTGCTGTATCTGGTAACCATCAACTGTCCGAGCGTGAGACCGTTGCTTTCTCACTATTCAATGCATCATTCTTTCAGCAAACCGTGGACAGTCAGTTTCTTTTGCTCATGATGGCAATTGAGACGCTGCTTGATCCGCAAGCAAGATCGGTGGTGGCGTGTTTACATGTCCAAAAGCTAATCGAGCAAACGAAAATTTCGGCGCTGCCTGATTTGGATAAAATTTCAATGATGGGGTCGCTACGTTGGCTCGCCAATGAATCAATCTCTCAGGCTGGAAAGCGCCTCGCTCATTCTCGCCTAGGTGACCGTCTTTATAACGACCTGCCCGCTCCACGTTTCTTTACTAATTGTTATGACCTTCGCAGCCGTCTTGTGCATGGCAGCATTCCATATCCGATATTTGAAGAAGTCAGTGGCGCGGTAGGAGCGCTGGAGTTATTTGTATCTGACCTAATAACCAGTCCATTTCTTGGAATACCTGTGTGAGTAGCGATACCACTTGGCTGGCTAACCCATCGGTTAAGTAGAATGTGCTATCGCGCGCCTCTTACCTTATACGTTATGTGTCGTAAATTCCTGTATCTCTCTACTAGCCCAGCCATGCCATCTTCGATTGCCACCAGAAAACTCAAAAATGGAGGAGACAGATGATTGAAATAATCAAATCCGACAGCCGTCATTTCTCTGATTTTGGGTGGCTGAAGACCTACTGGCTCTTCTCCTTCTCCAGCTATTTTGATCCGCACAACATTCAGTTTGGTCCCTTGCGCGTTTTTAATGACGACATCGTGGCGCCGGGGACGGGTTTTCCCACCCACCCGCACGAGGAAATGGAGATTGTGACCATCGTCCTGGACGGCGAGATGACCCATGAAGACAGCATGGGCAACA
>JBBSAR010000565.1:0-2908 GCA_038252125.1 Desulfatiglandales bacterium | reverse complement strand
CATGGCTGTAAAGGGGATGAGTTTTGATATAGAACAGGGAGAATTTGTAGCCATTGTAGGGGAATCAGGGTCGGGAAAATCCACCTTGCTGTCGATGATGGGCGCGTTGAACACACCCACGAACGGAAAATATTTCGTGGATGGAATAGACGTCTACGCACTCACCCTCGACCAGCGCGCGGGGTTCCGAAAGGAATTCCTGGGATTCATCTTTCAGAGTTTTCACCTGATCCCCTATCTGACCGTCGTAGAAAATGTGATGCTTCCTCTCGCCATATCGAAAAGGAAATCGAAGGAACAGTTGGAGATGGCCGGAGATGCCCTGAAGAGCGTGGGACTTTACAGCAAAGCCAATCGGTTGCCTAATGAAATTTCAGGCGGAGAACAGGAACGGGTGGCTATTGCAAGGGCCATCGTAAACAATCCTACCGTTCTTCTGGCCGATGAACCCACCGGGAATCTGGACACGAAGACCAGCCGGGAGATCATCGATCTCTTCCATAAGCTGAATCATAGGGGAATCACCATAGTAATGGTCACCCACAATCCGGAATGCGCAAAAGAAGCCAACAGGGTCCTGTGCGTTTCGGATGGGTTGATCATGGAACAGGAATGTCGGACCAGCACGTTGGATTTTCCCTATGTCGTGCCGGTTGTCACTGATCATGGTTTGGCAAGGACTTTTGCAGTCCAATCACACTGATTACAAAGGAGAGAAAGTTGGAAAAACAAACCAGTCTTACCAGGAAAATTTCCATAGGGCTCACCATCGGCCTCATCATTCTCATCACGGCTGTGGCCTTTGCGATAACATCCAGAAATGATGACACACCGTCGCCGCGGTCTCTCGAAAAAGCTGGAGCTGCTTTGGATATCGACAAAGATCTATCTAAAATTGTCTTGAATGTTAGCAACATGTCCTGTTCGGGATGCATCGCATCAATCAAAGAAAGTCTTAAAGGAATAGAGGGGATACAGGATGTTCTTGTTGACATCGGCAGCGGAAGGGTAGAGGTCTACTACCATCCGGCGTTGTTAACAGACCCTTCCCGTATTGAAAAGGCCATTACGGCAGACGGTTACCCGGCCACGACACTAAAAGAAGTCGGTCCTGACGAAATCAGGAAAGAGCGTGACCTGGCAGCGTCCAAATCACAGTATTACATCGCATCCGTGGGTGGTTATGACATCTCAAGGGCGGATTTTGATTTGGAAATGAAGGTGGCAAGGCAAAGACTCCAAAAAAGCTCCGGGGATGAATTCACCAATCCGGATGCCGGATCCCTCAACGACAGCCTCAAGGCACAAGTTGCCTCCAGGTTGATAAACGAGGGCGTCCTGCTTGGGGCAATCGATCGTGCCGGCTACAAACTCGATAAAGAGGCCATCAATGCCGAACTGAAAGCATATATTCGTAAAAGCGGCAAAACCGAAAAGGCGTTCCAAAAATCGATTCTTGACACAGGGTATAACTACAATTACTTTTTAAAGAAATTTGAGACGAACCTTCTGATCAATCGGTATGTGGATGAAAAGGTTCTGGCGAATTCAAACAACCCTTCAGATCGACAGAGGATTTTCGCATCCTGGTTTAATGACTCAAAAGGTCTTTCTAAAGTCGTTTATTATGACAAAAACATCGAACAAGCCATCAAAAATCAAAGCGCATCGAGCAGCTGCTGCGCAACGAGATGATACGCGGAACCTTTTTCTCCGCCTGGCCAAGATCGAAGGAGAGAGTCCGGTTTGGCCATTTCAACTTACAATGAATACCCCCGTTCCAACCCTTCAGGTTGGAACGGGAAACCCACGAAAGGAGGGTTCAAAATGGAAAAGATCAACAAAACAACAAAGACAGTCGTAGATCCAGTGTGCGGGATGAAAATTGATCCGGAAAGAGATGCCTTCACATCCACATACAAGGGGGAACCCTATCATTTCTGTTCGGAGATCTGCCTCAAGCAATTTGGAGGCCATGAACAAGGCTTTTTAAATCAAGCAAAGGGGAAAAAGAAAGGATGGTGGGCTCGGTATCTGGAGAAACTGAAGAAACAGGAAGGGGACGTTCGTTCCTGCTGTCATTAAACTGAGGCGCTAAAGCCACGGTGAATAAGGAAAAACATGGAGAGCAAATACGTAAAGAAACAGACAATGCTTGTGGTCGCTTTTGCGGCCCTTGTGGCAGGATTTCTTGGCGGCATTTTTTTCAGCGCCTACAAAACCGCTTCCGAATCCGGTTTGTCGGTTACAGCCCCTGGAAAGGATGGCGAAAACCAGGAAATTTCCAACGAGCAGGCGAAGAGTATCCTTTCTCTTGAAAAGGAAGTTTCTCTTCTTCCTCTGAACGGGGAAGCGTGGGTGCAATTGGGGAACCTGTATTTTGATACCAACCAGGTCAAAAAGGCCATCGGGGCATATAACAAATCCCTGGAATTGGACCCAAAAAATCCCGGTGTTCTGACGGACCTGGGGGTCATGTATCGTCGCAATGGCCAACCATTGGAAGCCATCAGAGCCTTTGATAGCGCCATTGCGGCAGACCCGAAGCATGAAGTGTCGAGATTCAATAAAGGGGTGGTCTTTCTGTACGATTTGAAGGAGCCTGAAAAGGCAATCAAGGCATGGGAAGGACTTCTGGAGGTGAATCCCCTCGCAGAAACTCCCAATGGGGATCCTCTCATGGAGGTGGTAAAGAATCTTAAAGAAAAGAAACCGCAATAATTCAGGAGTATCTTATACAAAAAAAATGGCACGAATGTAGTCACCAGGTCTTTTTTGCTGCCGTATCTTGGATAAACCTTCACCGACCGTCGAGAGGTCCTTCTATGCTGGTACAAAGAAACTCTTGTCATCCAGCCACTTGTCCGTACCAGCATAGAAGGGCCGGTGCTGCCATAGGAATCAGATG
>JBBSAR010000564.1:0-2910 GCA_038252125.1 Desulfatiglandales bacterium | reverse complement strand
TAACAAATTTACTAAGGAGTATGGGGGAAAGGTTTTTTACATTTTTTCATCTAAAGCCGGAGACAAGAAAGTGATTATGAACAAAGAGGTAATCGGAGAATTATTACAAGAAATTGAACGATTAAAAGCTATGACCGCAAATGACGGTTGGCATTTTTTTTGCTTATGCTGCGAATAATGACGATACTTTCATTGTCAAATCAGAATCTTTTATCATTTTCCTGATTGAAGGCAATATCCTTTCGCTGCTATTTTTTGCAGTCTCCATCTCTTTTTGTACCAGATTGGCATCTATTTGGGCAAACCTTTCTGTTAAGTTCGAGCACCCATTAAGAAGAATTTCCATGTAAACTTTGTTTTTTAAGTTTTGTACCAGCGGGGTATCGGCGAGGGCTGCTTTTAATACCTTGTTCAAAGATGCCATTCCGCTTTTTTTGCGGCCACGGCGTTTTTCTCCCCGAAAAAATCGTTCCAGGATGTTGTTCGTTCTTTGCAGCAGAATGTATATGATCCCTTCAGGGGTGGTAACAGGCAATGGGTCTGAGAACAGTTTCGCCCAGTATTTATCGAGTTGCGCAAGCATATTAGCATAGGTTGCCTCCCTCTTTTCGTCACTGACGAGCCATTTTCTAAATGCAGCAACTTTCTCTTCGATGCTTTTAATGTCTGTATCATCGCCATTATCGTTGATACCATTCTTGCTTTCAGGAAGAGCGATACGCATAGCCGTACGCAATTTATCAAATACCTCCGCTTTCCGTTCCAGGCTCGCGGCCAGGTCATTTAGTCGCTTGTCTTCAACAACCTCTTTGAATGTCCTGTAGAACTGAAAAAAAGGCTTATTGTCTTTTTCTATACTGCGGAGATACACACTCATGATTTCTCCCAGCAGTTGGTGAACTTTTTGCAGACGTCGGTAAAAATCAAGATGTGGTCTGTCAAAAGGAAATCCATAACCATTGGATTGGCGAGGATATTCAAACACCCAATGGATTAAAGTATAAGTCATAATCAAAGGGATCTGCTCATGAGAGGTGGTATGCCATGCTCCAGATTTGAGACTTGCCATAATATCGTCGATAGTCTGGGAAGTCGAACTGATTTTCTGTTCAAGGTATCTTGCTCTTTGTCTCAGTAATGGCCGAATTTTGAGCTTCCGAAACCGTTTCTGAAGTGCAGTGTACTCATCCAGCAACAAATCTTTTCCTAAGTCTCGTAGAAAGTGAAAGTGGCAAATGAAATCAGGCACCCCTGGAAACACTTCTTCCACCGCCGCTATGATTCCCCTCCCCATATCATGCACAAGTGCTTTTGGTTCACCGTACTGCTCTTTGATGCGCTGAAAAAAGGGGATAAGCAACTCCTTTTTCTCTGAAGGGATTTTAATAGTGTCGAGTACCAGCTCAGAAATTCCATCAAGGCCACAAAATATGTTGGGGCTATCACCTTCACAGGTCCCATCCACATGAAGGACGTAACCACCTCTTCGTGTTATCTGATCCCGAAGGCGAAGCTGGCTTTCCCTGTGCGCAAGGGCAAGGTAAATGATGAACTTTCGGCCCAGATAGCTTATTTCCCGTTCGGACACAAATACGTTCTTTGCTGCCAAATCCTTCATGACCTCCTGGTTATTACGGCAACGAACAAAAAGTGCCAGGCCCACCTCCACAATGATATCAAAACCAAAAGTGCCTCCTTCAGGCACGAGGCTACGCAACTTTTCGGAAACAAAAATCGTTTGATCACGCGGACAGAACAGCACCGTCTCCTTGGTTCGGAAGCCGCCGATATGCATGGTAACCACATTCTTCGTCCGAGTTTTCTGAACATGTAGTTTTGAACCACATGTCGGGCATTCATCCATTTCCGGATAGAAATGTACGGTTGGTGTTTCCGGGAATAATACACTGGTGCTGACGCTCGCAAGCAAGCTGCCCACAAACTTCTTGAGTAGCTTCAGTGCCGTGAATCCTGAGTTTTTTTTACCAGCCCATGATGTTGCAAAAAACCTTGGATAGCCGTCAATTTCATTTGGCTCTTTTTGATTTCCGGAAGCGCACGGAGATCCTCAGCAGAAATGCCATAATTTCTAATGATGGCAACCAGGAGCATGACTGCCTCAGGATCGGAAAGAGAAATAACAGCCGGTCGGGAAACAATAGAGTTCCTTCGCTGCACCTGCTTTTCGTATATCGAAGTGTCATCCGAGAAGTAGACATAAACACCAGCATGTTTTTCTCGGCAAATGCCCGGACACTTGCGGAAATGATGCATGAAGGATTGCGGAGAAAGCCCAAGGAGTTCACCAAGTTGTTTACCAGTAAGACCGGCAGGTGCTGAGGTAGCTAAATAGACGACGGTTTTTTTGAGATTGCCTTGCTCGGAAAAGGAAATCTCTTTAAATTGCCATATGCCATGAATATCAAAATGAGGAATTTCTGGTAACGTATAGTATTTGCCGTTTTGGTTGTAACTCGTGTAAGCCTTCCACAGTTTAAGTTTTGCTTGAGCGGTTCTGGATGAACAACCCAAGATTGAAACAAGCTTGCTGAGTGTAAAGATTTTTTCTCTCTTAACAGCTGACCTGGCAAAATCGATCTTCCTGGAGTCGATAATAGACATCGCCGCACCTCTTCGTAGTATATGATATTTATAGAGCTAAATATCATATACTACGAAGAAACAAAAGCGGAAATGCCCCTTTTTACCGAAAATTCAAGGATTTTCTTGCTTAAGAGCTAAAACATATACTTTGCAAGTGGAAACAGAATGTGTGAATTCATTGAAACATCATATAGTTGAGGAAATCCAACCGTCATTTGCGGTCATAGTTTACGAACCTGAATTGAACCCTGTTTATGCGTCCATGCTGGAGCATTATCATGTGGTTGCTGATCCGGCGAGGGTTAG
>JBBSAR010000563.1:0-2941 GCA_038252125.1 Desulfatiglandales bacterium | reverse complement strand
TGATGTCGTTCCGGAAGAGGAACTCTACTATTTCGGCGCCCGCTTCTATGAAAATGACTTCCATGGCTTCAATTGCGACTTTACCTACGCGGCGGAGTACGGTGACAAGGGGGATCAGTCTGTTCGAGCCTATGGCTATGTTGCCAAGGTGGGTTATCGATTTGAAAAGGTGTTCATGAAACCGAACCTTGTTATCGGTCGAGTCTTCGGCAGCGGGGACGACAACCTGACCGACAACACCGCAAAAACCTTTCATACGCCTTTCGGCTCCACGGATGGGACGCACTACGGGCGCATGGACATTATGTCGTGGAGTAATTTGATAGACAATCAGATCAACCTTTTGCTCACTCCAGTTGAAGACCTTCACGTTAAAATAGCCTATCATGACTTCAGTTTGGATAAATGGCAGGATAAATGGCAGTATTACGGGTATGGTAACAAACCGGGGAACCAATACACGCATTTGGGGAACGAAATTGATTTGGAGCTGAAGTATAATTACTCAAAGGAGTTGGAGTTTCAGCTCGTCTATGCCTATTTTATGGCTGGAGATTTCGTGAAATACAATGTTGAAGACAATAACGCCCAACGTCTTTTTTTGCAGTGTACTTACAGTTTCCAATTTTAATAAAAAGCTCCTGACAGGTGTATCCTAATGCTGGAAACATTTTTTCTGACCGTGAACAGTTGGATCGCAGGCGGCACGGCCATCGCCGCCGTGGGCTGTTTTATTTGGGGCATGATCAGCGTGGTTTTAAGCCCCTGTCATCTGGCTTCCATTCCTCTGATTGTCGCCTACGTAGGCGGACAGGAAACGCTGCTGAAACCGAGGCAAGCCGCCTGGTATTCCGTGGCTTTCACCGTGGGGCTCTTTATCACCATCGCGCTCATCGGGGTTCTCTGCGCGTGGTTGGGGCGGATGCTGGGAGATGTGGGGAACTACTGGCAAATCCTCATCGGATTGATCCTGGTCTGGGTGGCATTGGGAATGCTGGGCGTTGAAAGATGCTCCACGTCAGGAAATCTTCTCAGTAAATTCAAACTGCGCGGCATGGGCGGGGCTCTGGTGCTGGGTCTGGCCTACGGAGTGCTTTCCGGATCCTGCACTTTCGGATTTATTGCTCCCATTCTGGCCATTGTCACGGTGCAGGAGAAAATCCTTACGGGGGTTGTGCTTATTCTACTTTTTGCCCTGGGACACTGCCTGCCCATTGTAGTGGCGGGCAGTTCCACCGCCGCGGTGAAACGCGTCATGGAAAGCAGTCACTGGCAGGGGGCCGGCAACTGGTTTCGAAAAGGGGCGGGGGTTGTTATTGGCTGCCTTGGACTTTATTTTGTTTTAAATCCTTTTTTTTCGACCTAACCCATTCAAGGAGGTAAACCATGTCGGAGGCACGTTTATTGGCGGAATGGTTTCCGGAGTTCGCCGAACACCTGGACAAAATGGATGAAACTTACAAAGAGAAGAGGACCATCGATGAAAAAACTTATCAGTTCATCTGCTTTGCCCTGGCCATCAAGGCCCGCTCCAAACCCTGTTTGCTGAAGCATTTCATGGGCGCTCTGGAAGCGGGTGCGACCGTAAAGGAACTCAGCTATATTATGGCCCTGACCTTCAGGGAAGCGGCGGGCGGGGATGACTGCTGGACACATGACGCATTGGGGGACTACAAGGCCCTCATCGCCGAAGGGCTCAAGAGTTCGGACTGTTGCCATGTTGCTTAAGAGTTACCAAAAAGAAATATTCCGGCCCAAGTGCAACCCGGGTTTCCAGTCTGTTCACTGTATCGCCCATCTGGATCAGGATGTGGGGGAGGCGATTCCATACCTCAATGCGGAACTGGGCGGCTTCGAATTTTTTCGCGATCCCCCGGCTGTAACCTTTAAGGTGCAGGGCAAGATCATTGCGGTTCATGCAACACAGATCGCCGTCAATGCCCTCGAGGACGAGGCTGAGGCGGAAAAAATTGTACAGTGGCTCAAAAATGAGATTAATGACGTCTGGGAACGTCGAGAGGAGATTGAACCTTCCTACGAGGGAGCGCCGAAGCCGAAAATCCTTGAAATCCTTAAGTTGCTTCCTCGCCGCACCGGTTGCGGAAAATGCGGACAGCCCACGTGCATGGTCTTTGCGACCCTGGTGGCCCAGGGAGTGAAGGGTCCGGAAAACTGCCCGGAATTGACGCCGGAGAAGGCACATGCATTACGCTCTTATATGAGCGATTTTTCTCTTGACGCATGAAAGGATGAAAATGGAAATGCCTCATAGAAACGAGAATGGGCCTGAAAAACTAAAAGTGGTGGAGCACGTGCACGGTTCGACAGGCGCCTGTTCGCATCATCACGTGGATGTCAAAGATACCAGCGGGTCCCGCCTCTTGCTGACATTGGCGCTCAACCTCATGATCCCCGTGGCCCAGATCATCGGAGGGATTTATGCCCACAGCATGGCCCTCATCTCCGATGCCACCCACAATTTCAGCGATTTCGTGGCGATCTTGCTTGCCTATATTGCCCATCGCATCGGAAAAAAAGGGGCATCCCTTCAAAACACCTTCGGTTACAAACGGGCGGAGATCCTGGCCGCCACGATGAACGTGGCCATTCTCATAGGCGCCTCGGCCTTTATCGTTTACGAGGCAGTGGAGCGATTTTATCACCCGGAATCCGTTCTCGGCAAGGTGGTCATCGTCCTGGCCGGCGTCGGCATCCTGGGCAACGGTCTGTCCGCCTGGCTGCTCCACAGGGATTCGAAGCACAGCCTCAATGTCCGGGGCGCTTTTCTCCATATGATAGGAGACCTTCTGACCTCTGTTATGGTGTTGGTCAGCGGGGTTGTGCTCATCTTCAGGCCCTGGTACTGGCTGGACCCCTTGCTCTCCATTTTCATCGTCCTTTTCATCCTGAAGAACTGCTGGTCCATTCTCAAGGCGAGCAC
>JBBSAR010000562.1:0-2946 GCA_038252125.1 Desulfatiglandales bacterium | reverse complement strand
TCACGAAATGGAATTTTACTCTTCCTTTGCCATCCCGGATTCCGTTCCCGCTTTCGCTCAGGAGGACGTTGAGCAAATCTCGGTTGCGGATGGTTTCATCCGGGGATTTGTGGATCTGATCTTTCAATGGAAGGGAAGATTTTACCTTGCGGACTGGAAATCCAACATCCTGGAGGCGGGATATGACAGGGATTCCATGGAAATAAGCATGACCCACTCCCGGTATCATCTGCAATACAGCCTCTATGCCATGGCGACGTTGCGCTGGCTCAAACAGGCACTGGGAAGCCGGTTTGACCCAGAAAAACATTTCGGCGGAATCTTCTATTTTTATCTTCGGGGAATGGATGCAGGCGGACAAAGGGGCATCTATTACGTCCCGCCGGAGGAACTGGGAACGCTGGAGCGGATTGAAGAGAAGACCAGGGAAATGCTAATGTGACAGTTCACGGTTTACCCCATAAACGAGAATATTTCACCATGACCGAAATGAATGCGGATAAGACCGAATTTCTTAAGACCCTCCTCAAACTCGGTGTAATCAGGGAGCAGGCCGATCAGGAGATAAAGGACCTTTGTGCCGCCTCTCTCAAACTCGAACTCCCTTTGCTGGATTATCTGACGATTAGAGATCTGCTGGAAAACGGCGGCTGCCGGGATGACAGCCCCATCATGGCGGTTCTTCTGATCCTTTTCAGCACCCTGAGGGAAGGAAGCCTCTGCGTGGATCTTCACGAAGACGGCCTTCATTCGGCGTTGAAATCCTTTTTGGATGAGAGCGACGCGGAAAAGACGGCGAAGGATTTCCTTTCAGGGGTAGCTGAAGACAGGTACGGAGACCTGATCTCCACAGATGCCGCCGGATATCTGCCCTTGATTCTTTGGGAAGACGGGAATCAAAAGCGGCTCTATTTCCAAAAATATTTTGTTCATGAAAATCTCTTGAAGAAAAGGATGCAGCATCTGCTGGACGCTGAAAATTCGTTGCACGTTTCGGATGACAGGATAGAATCCATCCTTGAAGAGGTTTACTCTCCCGAATGCGCCCTTCGGGTGAAAAAGGACGGCAGTCCCCTGGATCGGGATGCCTACCAGGTGGAGGCTGTCAGGCTTGCCTTACGATCTCCGTTTTCCATTATCTCCGGGGGGCCCGGGACCGGAAAAACTTCTCTGATGGTTACGATCCTTCGCTGTCTCCAGCGGGCCGGGATTCAAGCGGAGGACATGGTGCTGGGGGCGCCCACGGGCCGGGCCGCCCAGAGAATGACGGAAATGGTGCAACAACATATCCATACCATTATGAACCCTTCGGACCACGATCTTGCCCTGTTGCGGATAAAAGGCGGAACCTTGCACAAAATCCTGCGGTATAGGAGACGGACCCATGATTTTTTTTATGGGGAAGGCAATGCCCTTCCGGCATCCGTGGTAGTCCTTGACGAGGTCTCCATGGTGGACCTGGTTATGATGGAGAAGTTCTTGCGGGCGGTGGATCCCGCACGGACAAAGGTCATCTTCCTGGGAGACAAGAACCAGCTCCCTTCCGTGGAAGCCGGCGCCGTTTTCGCGGAAATGATCCCTGAAGGCGACAGGGCCGAAAGATTCAAGAACCATTTTCTGCTGCTGCGAAATGTTTTTCGCGCGGGGAAGGTGCTGCAGGAGCTGGCGGAGCGGATTCATGATGGAAAACGGCCCGAATTGTCACCGGTTTCCTTCAGAGATGCCCTACAGTTGGAAAAAGATCGGTGGGCGTTTGTCCAGGACGGTGGCGTAAAGACTTGGAGAGCATGTATCAGCCTCTGGCGGGAACACTATTTCTCGGGGTCGAAGGGTCCTCAAGGGACCCGGTACAAAGAACTGGTTGCCGAGGCCGGAAAGATGACTCTGCACGATCCTGCCGAAAACAGCAAAGAAAGGGATCTTCTCGACCGGATTTTTGAGAGGGCGTCATCCGCGAGGATCCTTTCCCTGGTCCGAAACGGATGGTACGGGTGCACCGGCATCAACGCGCAGATCACGGCCGAGTTGGGAATCGAACTGGAATCCCCGGCGTGGTCCCGGAAAGGGTACTTCAGCGGGGCCCTCATCATGATTACCAAAAATGATTACGCGAAGGAACTCTTTAACGGGGATGTGGGGGTTGTTCTGGCAGACAGGACAGGAATATTCAGGGCCTTCTTTCCGCGACTGGCAACCTACACCCATTTTTCAATGGACCTGTTGCCCCCGTGGGAATTTGCCTTCTCCATGACGGTCCACAAGAGCCAGGGATCGGAATTTGAAAATGTCGTCCTCGTTCTTCCGGAAGATGAAGATCACAGGCTCTTAACCCGGGAGATCCTTTACACGGGGATCACCCGGGCAAAAAAAAGCTTGGTCATTTACGGGTCGGAGGGGGCGCTGAATACCGCCATACAAAGGAAAATCGTGCGCCATTCCGGCCTTCGGTGGTGAAAACATCACGGATTCATTTCATAGCTGTCTTTCAAACAGTACACGTGGTTTTCCCATATATTCAGGAAACGCTCCCTGTTGGCCGCCGGTTTTCGGATCATCTTCATGCAAAGGGCCATCTGTGCCTCCGTTGCGCCGGGCTTGGAATAGATCTGCAAGGCAAATTTTGAAAAGTCCCGAATCATGAAATCAAATATCTGGTCCAGGAGATCATTTTCCACCTGTTCCATCCGGCATTTTTCGATGATGAGCTGACCGTATGCCACCAGGGTAAAAAGTTCACCCAGGTTCAGCAGAAAATCGATATCCTTCCCCTGTTCCTTATCCGGGGCGGCCGTCTTGAGAAATTCCTTGAGGACCTCAATCTGCTCTTTAAAACGGTTCACATTGGGAAGATCGACGCTGTCGTAGGCGATTTTGTAGTCGTGAAACCGAATCTTGCCCAGCCCTCGGGTGGGCCCCTGGTTAAAGAGAAAATCGTCGTTGACGGGG
>JBBSAR010000561.1:0-2953 GCA_038252125.1 Desulfatiglandales bacterium | reverse complement strand
GAATTGCTGATTAAGGTACTCGCTTTGGCGGAGTATCATGTTGAGTACCGCAAGTTTTCGATGGATGTCTACCATGTCCGGGTGAACACGATCTGTTTGTCGAGGAACATATTTATTCGCCTTGATTTTTTTTGCTCTGTTGGGTAAAGAGTCTATTCAATATTCCTACACAAATCCAAATAAGTACTTTTCACAAATACGCAGTTTATAAGGTCCAAGAGACGCCTATGAGCTGAACCCTTGGCATGGTATGGACTGCATGAGACCCGGAACTGGTGATCTTGGTTGAAAGCCGAAAGAGGCGGATGATTTATTATTATCCCATATATTTCATTATGCTTTTCATTACCAGCTCCGGCGTCGGACTCGCCTATTCTCAGGCTCAGATCCCAAATCCTCTGGAAAATAAAAAGGTGCTCATCCTGAATGCTTTTGAAGCCAACATACCGGTTTTTGAAAAGACCGATCACGGTCTCTCCGTTGCCCTGCAATTGGGTGGTATCCCCATCGCCAACCAGTTCTATGAATATCTGGACTTAAGGAGGAATGCCGGTTCCGAACATCGTAAGCTCATGGTGGAACTCCTGCGAAAGCGCTATGGCAGGAAAAAATTTGATCTGATCATCACCCTGTACCCGGAGGCGCTGAACTTTCTCCTTGATGAATGTGAAGCAATCTTCCCCGAGGTTCCGGTTTTGGCACTCTACCTGCCGCAGGGGTTTAAACTGAAAAAGACGGGACGTAGGGTTGTTCAGCATGTGATCATTCCGGATTTTGGGCCGACGATCACCGCGGCGCTTAAACTGATCCCCGATCTGAAACGCATCTATGTGGTGGGTGGAACCTATCCTGTCGACAAATGGCTGGAAAATGTCTTTCGAGAGGATTCAAAAGACTGGAGAGATCGATTGGAGTTTCGCTACCTGACCGATCTGCCTTTGGAAGAAATAATGGCCATGGCTGTCAACGCTCCTTCCGACAGCATCCTGTTCATCACCGCCTTCGGCCAAGACATAAACGGAAAACCCCACACAACGGTGGAAGTCAGCCGAATGCTTGCCTCGATCTCCAGCGTTCCAATTTTCGGTTTCCTGGATATCCTGTTAGGCAACGGTATCGTGGGCGGTTCCCTTTTAAGTCTTGAAAATGTTGGAAGAAAAACGGGCGAAACGGCATTGAAAATGCTTTCAGATACCGCGCAAAATGAGAGTATCCCGGCCATCATGGAGGTGCCCCAATTGGCTATGTTCGATTGGCGTGAACTGAGGCGTTGGAATTTGGATGAGGCTGAATTACCCAAGGGCAGCGTCGTAATCAACAGGGAATTCAGTCTATGGGACCTTAAGTATTATGCCGTCGGAGCATTGGCTTTTATCCTGGCCCAGTCCTTCCTGATTGCCGGCTTATTGTGGCACAGGCGGCGCCGAAAATCGGTCGAAGAAGAATTGAAAATGCAGCTTCAGTTTGAAACGTTGCTCTCCGAGATCTCTGCCGGTTTTGTAAACCTTCCTCCGGACGAGGTCGATAAAGAAATCAATGGGGGACTTCGCTCTATTGTGGAGTTCTTCGATGCGGATCGATGCACGATAGGGTTATTTGCAGAGGATGGGAACCGGCTTACCTCCGCCTTTGAGTATCATTCAGCGGAGGCCGAACCGGCGCCTGAATCCCTTTCAAAGGAACAAACGCCCTGGTACATTGAACAATTGCTTGGCGGGACCTCGGTGATAATGAACCGGGTAGAGGATTTGCCTCCGGAAGCGAAAAAAGAACGTCAGTTGTGCCTCAATAAGGGAATGAAATCCCTTCTTTCAATACCCATCTCAACCGGAAAGATGATTTTGGGTTCCTTCGCTATTGTGTCGGTTCGTGGGGAGCGAGTTTGGCCGGATCATTTGCTCAATCGTTTCCAACTCATCAGCCAGGTCTTCACCAATGCTCTCGAGCGTAGACGTTCCGAGGAGATCTTGCGCGAAAGTGAAACACGCCTCACGCTGGCGACGACCGCGGCTGGAGCGGGCCTGTGGATCATGCATCTTGAAACGGGGGAAGTCTGGGTTTCTGAAAAGACCCGGGAGCTGTTTCATTTTTTAGCGGATGAACCACTGACCTATGATAATTTTTTCGAGCGGATTCATCCCGACGATCATGAAGGCGTAAAAGGCGCCATGCGGGAGGCCGTTGAAACGGGTGAGAAACTCAAATGCGATTACCGAATCATCCTTCCGGATGGGAGCATCCGATGGATGGTCTCTCATGGGCAGCGGTATCTTAAAATAAATCCCACCCGTCTGATGGGCACCTCCATGGACATTACCGGGCGCAAAGAAATGGAAGAAAGCGTTCGAAAGGCGGCCGAAGAATGGCACGCGACTTTTGATTCAATTCCCCATGCGGTCATAATTCTGGATGGGGATCTCAAGATTCTTCGGCACAATGCCGCAACGGCTTCCCTTTTTGAACTTCCGTCTTCTGAAATCGATGGTCAGTTCTGTCATCATTTGATGCATGGAAAGAATGGACCACCTGTGGATTGTCCCGTCAAAAAATCTCTCAGAATGAAAAGTCATCAGGAGAACGAGATTTACGATGCCGAAAGAAAGGCATGGTATCAGCTATCCTCAGATCCCATCCTGGATGGGGAAGGCAGGATAACTCGGGTCGTTCACGGAATCAGGGACATTTCGGACCGTGTGGAAGCGGAAAAAAAGGTTCGTCGGCAATGGGAAGAGCTGGCCCATGTGACCCGGATCGGCATTATGGGTGAATTGACCTCGTCCCTGGCCCATGAGATCAACCAGCCGCTTACGGCCATTCAAAGCAACGCCGCGGCAGCCCGGCGTTTCTTATCGGCAAGGGAACCGGATATTGTTGAGGTTCGGCAGATCCTGGACGATATCATTTCAGACAACACGCGGGCCGGGAACATCATTCGAAAAATCCGTGCTCTTTT
>JBBSAR010000560.1:0-2957 GCA_038252125.1 Desulfatiglandales bacterium | reverse complement strand
GAGAACGCCCACATAGAGGATTCCAATGACCTTTCCGCCCAGATCATGTATCGGATCATAGGCGCTCAAATACCAGTCGTTGACTACGAAAGCCCTGTCGTACCAGTTGCGGTCGTTTTCCAGGACCTTTTCATAGACGTCTTTGCTTACCCGGGTGCCTATGGCACGGTTTCCACTTGTAGTGGTCACATTCGTTGCGATTCTGGCATCCCACTGAAAAATAGTTACGGTTCCCAGGTTCTGCCCATCGTAGGTCTTGTCCTCAAAGACAATGGATTTTATTTTGTCAACAAGGGAATGATCCCGGTTAAGGAGAACCCCGGCGTAGATGACCCCGAGCATATTCCCCTTGGGGTCTTTCACCGGCGTCGCCGCAACAATTGCCATACCCGCAGACTCGGTCGATTTGGCTCTGGGTTTTGCCTTTGGGGTGGGTTTGAATTCCATGAAAGACCGCTCTTCAAGGTCACCTCCTTCAGTCCGAAGCCAATCCGGACCCACAATGACAAATCCGCTCACGTTCTTTCCTTTCAGGGCCTGGCTGATAATGGGCTCATTGGATAAAAAATCCCCTGTTTTGTAAGGGCCAAGCGTCCTCAGAATGACCTTGCCTTGCGGGTCCGTGAGAGAAAAGAAATCAATTCTGCATTGCAATCTTACGGCTTCAAGTGCGGCACGATTGGCCCCGGAGGCAGGGTCGGCATAGGCGTCCAGGACTCTCCTGCCTGAACCCAACACGTTAATAAAGAGACCTAACATCTCTTTTTCGTTTTGAATAACGCTCCATGCGGACCGTAAGTCCAGTCTCACGCGTCGTTGTGCCTCGTTAACGGTGTTGCGGTTGATAAGGACGGCTCCAAGCAAGGCCGCGATTACTCCGAACAAACTTATAATCAGCCCGAAATTGAGAAATAGCCGTTTTCGTAACTCGATTCGCATTTTCTTATTGCCTTTTCGTTTGATAGGACAAGGGGCGGTGAGGCATCCCTTTCCTCTTGCAATTCCGCTTTGTTATACGGTTGTCACACACACCGATTCAACCTTTGAGCATACCTTTGAAACGGGTTCCTTCTCCCACCTTGCTTTCCACCGATATGGCGCCCCTCAGGAGATCCAGGCTCTCCTTGATAATCACAAGCCCCAAACCTGTTCCTTCTTCTGCAAAGGCCTTTGCGTTTTCGGCCCTGAAAAATTCCGTAAAGAGACGACAAAAATCCTCCTCCGGGATACCGATTCCGGAATCAGATACCTCAAAACGAATGCAGTTTTCCGGTTCCTTGGCCAAAGCAACCTCCACATGCCCGCCCGGAGGCGTATACTTCAGTGCATTCGAAAGGAGGTTTGTGAAGAGATCATCCAAGAGCTTCTCATCCGCCATGATCTGAGGAATGTCGTCGTCCATACGGAAAACCATGTTTATGCCTTTCTGCGATGCCTGTCCCTCATGAAGCTGTCTTACCGATTCCAGCACCGATCGGACATCCACGAGATGAAAGCGCGTCCTCTGTTCTTCTGTTCGTTCCAGTCCTAATTTCAACAGATCATTAATCAGTTCGCCTAAAATTGTGAGTCGTTTCGAGCACCGGGTGAGGGTTTCCAACTGATCCGGATGAATGGGTCCCTGATAGCCTTTTCTGATCATTTCAAGCATACTGTAAATGGCGTTCAGCGGAGAACGCAGTTGGTGTGCGGCCTTTTTCAAGAACCACGCCTTATTGAGTTCCGTTTTGAGATTCTCCATGGCGATGGCGGTCAACTCGGCCATGAGATTAAAGAATTTCACGTCCTCAGGCTCGAAATAATGAACCACATCACTGTAAACACAGAAGATACCCAGAACCGTTTTTCCCATGCGAAGGGGCAAACAGACCATGGAGGCAATTCCTTCTTTTCGAATATCTTCGGGAAATTGGAAATAGTCATCTTTGTCTATCTTTCCAATAGTATACCAGTCGCCTTCCACGATTTTTCGGTTGATGGGACTTTTTTCAAGATTAATGGAGCCTTTTGCCGTGTAGTTGTCGCTCAAACCGTAAGTTGAAGAAAACCTCAGCATTTTTCGTTGATCATCCAGGAGCTTGATGGAACATCCCTTTACCCCCATGATTTTGGCGGCATTTCTTGTTGCGGAATCCATCAGGTTTTGGAAATCAAAACACAAACCCATTTGCTTTACCATCTCGTAAAGAGCGCCCAGTTTTGCGTTGCTTATATCCAGTTCCTTGGAAATGCCAAGAAGTTGTCTCGCTTTTTTTCGGAGGCTGGATTTGAGAGAGGTTATGAGGAAGGCGGAGATCAGAACGGCTGCGGCAAAAGTGATATAATGTACCGGGAGAAAAAAAGAATGATGAAAAATACGAAAGAGAATCCCATTTAAAGGGATGGGCGAGGGAGGGACCATCCCTGCCTGTTGCAGGAACAAGAGGCCCGCTGCCGCCACCAGCATGAGTGTTCCATAAATGAAACAGCTGACGGCGGAAAGCAGTATTCCCGCCAAAATGATATGGAAAATGACGAAGATGAGGACAGGGCTGTAGATGCCGCCAGTGAGATAGATCCCCAAAAAAAGGGCCAGGATATCAAGGGTTATCTGTATATGGGTGAAAAGGGTAAATAGCCCCGTGTCCTGTGGTTTTGCGATCTTGAGGTGTTTCCATACAAACAAAAAGACGGTGTTGTAAGAAGCTATCGAAAGAATAAGGAGGATTATGGGGAAAACCGGAACGTTTAGCTCGAAGACAAAGGCTAACCCGCTTGCCAAAAGGGCTGCCCCTACGGCGGTCCACCTCAGTCGAATGAACCACTGGACTCTCTCGATCAGCTCCTTTCGGAAAAAAAGTTGCTCCTTTACCAATTGATACCCTGGTCTCATAGGGGGTTCTCCTCCTCACGTGGATGGGCGCCTCAGATCATGCCAGGTTTTCCTCCTTTAGAATTTCATCGACGGTGGAAAGAAG
>JBBSAR010000559.1:0-2973 GCA_038252125.1 Desulfatiglandales bacterium | reverse complement strand
GGTCGCGGATCTTTTTGAAGCGGTCCCGGCCCTCACGGAAGAAGTAAAGAAGTACCTTTAAGTAAATTGAAATGTCCGGCGCCGCCCCTTGAGGATTCGGGCGGCGCCCGACGTTTGGCATGTTGCAGGCGGAACAACGAAATTTTTCATTGACAAAAAACTAATTTTGGCTAAACTGACAAGTTGTCTCTCTGGCGGTGTAGCTCAGATGGTCAGAGCATGCGGCTCATATCCGCAGGGTCACTGGTTCAAATCCAGTCACCGCCACCACAGAAAAAAAGATCTGCATACGTTGACATATTTTCAACCGACCTTATTTTCAAGATCAAGAAGCGACCTTTTTTTTTGATCCAAACCCCGGTAAGCAGGAAAAGGCGGTTCCATTGGTGCGGGTTGATGGACCGAAGCAATAACGGAAGATGAGCATCCCCGCTCGGTGGCCACCTTGTACGCTGGCATGAGCTTCCACAATGACCTTTTTCGACCCCACCAGCTTATGACCTTGAGCGATGCCCTTGACATTGCCGAAGACGCCACAGGCAACCATTTCAAGTTCTCACTGGGGCAATGGAAAAATCATCGATATGACGTAAAAACCCTTTCCTGCTTGGATGGTTATGTGGTAACTCCCGCGGCGCTGGCCGTATTAAACAAAGGGAAGACGATCATGCATGGATTCGGGTCGAAGGAAAAAAACCTGGATTTTTATCTTATATGCCTGCAGGATCCTTTGATCCTCAAAGTCTTGGAAAGGGACGCGAACCTGTCTCTCATGGCGCTTCTTGTGTATATATGCACACATGAATTGGTGCATATTGTGAGATTTTGCAACTTCTTTCAGCGATTTAATGCCCACGAAGAAGAAAAGATCAGAGAGGAAAAGGTTGTACACCGGACCACTTTTGACATATTGCGGAAGCTTTCTCTGCCAAATCTTGATTATGTCCTTGATTCTTATGAGAATCACAGAATGTGCAATCTGCTCTCTTAAAGAAAGAAATAAGGAGGACGTTTAAAAATGCCAATTTATGAATATGAATGCGAAAAATGCGGTCACCATATGGAAGCGATACAGAAGATATCAGATCTACCTCTCGGCAAATGCGAACTCTGCGACAGCGGCCTGAAAAAGCTTATCTCCCAGAGCACCTTCCATCTGAAAGGTACCGGCTGGTATGTCACTGATTATGCCTCCAAATCTCCCGGAGTTTCGAGTGCGACAAAAAGCGATTCTTCCGAGGGGACAAAAAGTGATAGTTCCCCTTCGGAAAAATCCGAGGCAAAAACAAAATCCGTTAGTTCAGAAAATAGTGCATCGGATAGTTCCAGCAAAAAAGCTACTTCAGGCGCCTCACCCAAAAAGAAGGAATAATCTATGTATCTAAGGGATAGCGGGAGAGTACAGGAGCAGCTGATCAAGAAGCTTGAAAGAAACGAAAAGCAGAGATCCTTCCAACAGGGGAGGTTTTTCAGGTTTCGGCTTATGGAAATCCATAACAGGCTGTGCCAGACCCTACTTCAAGAAAAAGTTATGGAAACGGACAATGTCGGTGCTTTTTCCGATTCCATTCTAAAAGGTTTGAAGAAGGCCCTGAACAGTTCGGAATTTGATTTCAAATATTTTATTTCGCCCATAAGGAGTCTTATCCCCCGCCCCAATCCCTACTCTCTGTATATGACTCAGTATCTGATGGAGGTTCTTATAGAAGAACCTTTTATTATCGATATCTTCGGCACCGATGAGGATATTTATCACATCATCAACAGAGTCATCAGTCAGATCAGTCTCCAGTTTGAAAAAATGGAAAAAGACATCGCAACCCAACTGGAAAAAAGCAAATCGTTAAAACAGGGTACGGTGGAGTATGATATCGCTTTGGATGAACTGCTTAGAAAAAAAGTAGGAAATCCAGAGAAATAGATAGTCTCCGATCCCTTCAGGAGTCATGAATGGCCAAAAAAATCGCTTTTCTCTTTCCAGGGCAAGGATCTCAGTTTGTTGGAATGGGGAAAGAACTCTACGATGAAAGACCTTCAGTTCACCATATTTTTCAAGATGTGGATCAGATCTGTGGAAAATCCATTTCCAGGCTGAGCTTTGAAGGACCAATGGATGAACTGACATTGACGGAAAACCTGCAACCCGCGGTTACCGCGGTCAGCATGGCTTGTTTTTCTCTCCTGAAGGAAGCGGGAATCGAGCCGGAAATAGTCGCCGGCCACAGCGTAGGAGAGTATGCCGCTCTTTTTTCAGCAGGCGTTGTCACGGCAAAAGATGCGCTCAGACTGGCCATGAAAAGAGGGGAACTCATGAACAGGGAAGCCCTCAAGAACCCCGGTGCAATGGCTGCCCTGATCGGCGTAAATATTCAACAGACTCTTGAAATTGTGGAGGAAGCAAAAGGGACCGATATTTTGGCGGTAGCCAATCACAATACCGAACAACAAATCGTCATAACAGGGCAAAAAGAACCGGTCGCAAGGGCGATTGAACTGGCGGAGACGAAAAAAGCAAAGGCTATACCGCTGAACGTAAGCGGAGCATGGCATTCCGCACTAATGGTGGATGCAGTGGATGAATTCCGTCGGTATATGGAAGGGATCTCTTTCGGAAAACCTTCGTGCAACATGCTGTTCAATGCCACGGCGCAAACGGAAACGGATGGAGACAAAATCAAGGATATCATGGCTCGGCAGCTCGTAAATCCTGTCCGATGGTACGATATCATGCGCAGTATGTTGGACCAGGGCGTTACGGCCTTCGTGGAGGTCGGTCCCAAGAGGGTCTTGAGCGGTCTTATAAAGAAGATCGCACCTTCCGCGAAAGAGCTGTCCATCCTGAACGTGCAAGACCTCAAGAGTCTCGAAAAAGCGGTAGATGCGCTTGTTTGAAACATCGTTTCGGTTTACAGTTGCCGGTTTATTTCCCAGCAGAATATTTTTGAAAAAGTCTCCCTTGCCATCGGTTTTCTC
>JBBSAR010000558.1:0-2976 GCA_038252125.1 Desulfatiglandales bacterium | reverse complement strand
TGGTTTGGAACTCATCGGAGAAGTTTCGGGTAAGTGCGTCGCACATTTGGATTGGTGGATCAAGGCCATTTTGCCGCTTGGCCAAGACCTTCGCCATATTTTCCCCGGCGTGGTTTCGGTGAGCTCAATCACGATAAATGATGGACGATATTTTCAGTAAACTGATGGGTCGTAGTGGTTAATCGATCGATGAACGGGGCTTTGCCCCGGACCCCAAGGTTTTTAAAGGCATGGGGGCAACAAATAGACGAGATCGCGACCGTTGGTAAAAAAAGAGGGAGCCCGAAGGCCCCCTTGTGTTGACGACTATTTGCCGCCCATCCGGCTATCCCTCAGTGGGTTGCTCCTCAGCAGAGCCCACCTCCGTTTCACCGAACCTCTAAAAACTTCATTTGCATGCTTGTCCCGGCTTGATTTCTTACGCCGGTATTCGCTGTGCAGTCTTGCGTTTTTTGTTGAGTGGCTGGAGGGAGAACACCTCGAGGAAGAGCTTTTCATCAAGCTGCTTCAGCTCTTTTTGCGCCCCACTGATTAAGAGCTCCGCCGCCATATTGTTAAGAACCCGTAGATTTCCCGCCGCATGATCGACGAGGGTTTCCATGAGTCCGGGAGTCATGAGATGAAGGGCTCCGGCCTGTGCCATGCCATGCTCCAGATAATCGAGCAGGACTGTCCTATCGTAAGATTCAAGGGACAATCGCAGCTTGATCCTGCTGCCAAGGGAGACCAGTGCTTCAGAACGAAAGCGTTCAGGCAGGCGGGCATCACCGCAGAGGACGGTGGTGAGCAGGCACTGTGAATCGAAGTTTGCACTGCCGAGCAAGCGCAGTTCATTGAGGCAACCTGTCAGCATTTCCTGTGCTTCGTCGATGAGCAATACAGGTTTAAAGAGGGTGTTTTGAGTGTGCTTTAACCACCGTTCCCGCAGAGATTTGAAGCCACCGTAACGATTGGCAGGAGAGAGGTTGACGCCGAAGATATCACCCATTTCTCGATAAAAATCGCCAAGACTGCTCTGTGGTCTTTCCATCACCCCGACCACCACATTGTCAAGATGACGGAGACGATGGGTTATCAACTGCAGGCATTTCGACTTGCCGAGTCCCGGTTCTCCGGAGATAAGGGCAAAACCACCGTCCATTATCAGGTTCTCGATCCTAAAGAAAAATGATTCGATTGCCGGAGGTTGCCACAGCGAACCAACCGGCAAATCGGTATGAAAAGGATTCCATTTCAGGCCGAACAGCGCCAAAAGTCTTTTATCATCCATTGTCGTCCTCATTTGTTTTCGTCTTTGGGAATATATGCGGCGGGCAGACCGGTTGCCGCATAGTCGTTCAGCAATTGGCGTAACAAGGGAGAGGTAGCATCACCATCCACGGGCGTGGGGGCAGGATCTGATGGGGATAAGAGAACGCGCCGTTTTCCCTGGTTGTTTTTTGTCTTGTCCAGAGGATAGATGGTGGCCAACAGAATACCGGTTCGCTCATCGACCAGGTACGCGCGGCTTAAATCCCAACCAGGGAAGCGGACATGAAAGCGATCAACATGTCGAAATCGTGCAGGAACCTCAAACCTGACACCGCTTATCTGTAGTGTTCCGTCACTTTTTCTTTGCATTCGAGTCTCTCTGACGGTAAAAGCCAGCCGCAAGGTATCGCTGTCCGGACCCGGTCGGGAAACGTCCGGTCCTTGGAGAAGTCGATTAAGAGGAGAAGCGGTAATTTCTCTGTGGTGTGCACGGTTGTATTCCATTTCGACCCAGGCCTGGGTCGCCCTGTTCAAAAACTCAAGGGTTATAGATTTGCCGGAGAGCATGGCTATCAACCTTCCTTCGAGTTGGCCCCAAAAGCTTTCCTGCTTCCCATTTTGATATGGGCTATAAGGTAAAGTGGTTTCGTGCTCGATGCCCAATTGCAAAAGCCCGTTTTTCGTCTCATTGGCAATCATGGCGGAACCATTGTCGGTCATCAGGCTCCTTGGCAGGCCTCGCTTATGAAAGGCTTGTGTCAAGCCGTGTATAAGCGATTCAGCGGTTTCATCAAGGTACCACTGGATATGACAACAGAGCCGTGAGCAGTCGTCGATGACGCATAATGCTTTCGGAGAATGCCAGGCTCCCTGGGCATCGACAATCCGCCGGCTGCCGGAGTGAAAATCAAGGTGCCACAAGGCATGGACATAAGCAGCTTCATAGCTGCGAACTTCACGTTGTTCAAGACGTTTGGCGGCAAAACTTTGCCCCGGTGTATTTGGCCGTTGTTTCTTTGTCCACCCCCGCGCCTTCATCCGCCTGCGAACTGTGGAATAAGACGGCGCCGCCCCAAGTTCCGGCTTCTCGCCGACCAGGGCCGCCAGGTTATCGGCGTGCAACTGGTAGCTCCAATGTGGAAAATTGCGATATTGCTCGCCCAGTGCCGCCAACAACCCGACACTCATCGCCTGAACCTCGCCCGCATCCGCTCGAACCTTACGTTCAAGAGCACCCACCGGATCGGCTGATTTTAAAGCCCGGTAATACCAACGTTCGATGGTCGAGGCACCAAAATTGATCCACTCATCCTTCTGCGGGTGACGATAGAATTTTCCGGCCAGATGCTTGATCTCCTCACCCAGTTTGCCCGGCTCTGGCGGTCTTGCCAATAATCCTCCAATAATGGAGAATCGTAATTGACTCCAGTTGGTGATCTTGATGTTCATGACACGGCTCCTTGATGACATTCAGGTGTTTTCCTGGAACCGATCTATACTCAAACCCTCATTTTTCGCCTATCCCCCATCTTCTGCGTGCCAGTAAGCCGCCCTCACGATACCTGCATTCCCGTAGTCAAAAAACGCAGACAGGCGACCAGGCCATCGGTGGCAAAACGACAATTAGAAAGAAAGTGTTCGACCAGGCTACCTGGTAAATCCCTATTCTCAACCGACACTTCCACCCGCCCGCGCAACCGTTGCCACATTTTGCTTACTGGAAAC
>JBBSAR010000557.1:0-2977 GCA_038252125.1 Desulfatiglandales bacterium | reverse complement strand
TGCCTATTTACTGTCGAAGGGGGTCCCGAAAGAAAAATTACCATGCGCCGGATGCCGCGAAATAAAAGGGATGTGTCCTGTCATCGGCGGCAAGTGTGCTTCATATTCCTGTATCGTTGAGAAAGATGTCGATTTTTGTTTCAATTGCGCTGATTTTCCCTGTTCGAAATTGAACCCGTCTTCGGATCGAGCGGATGTGCTTCCGCACAACCTCAAGGTCTTCAATCTATGCACGATTCAACGAGAAGGCGTGGAAGGATTCATTGAAATATCGACGGAGATCAAGAAGAAATATTACAAAGGAACCATGGAAATCGGAAATGGTCCTCAACTCTAAAACCGATAAGAAGTCAAAGGAAACCTGGATACATCGTTTTGCCATATGGCTTTTCACCCTTGTCCTCACGGTTCTTGCCTTCTGGGTCCTCGGTTTCTTTGTCGATGACATTCGGTCGATACGCGGTCCGGACTATGCCACCATCGAAAAAAAATTCGTAGACAAGAATCTCGTCGCAAAACAGACAGCCCTCGCGGAACAAATCGCCGACCTCACCCGCCGCATCGACAACCAGACGGAAAAGCAGCACATTGTGGGAGACAGCTCCCTCAACCTTCAACAGACCATCAACCAACTTCTGGAACTCCGGAAACAGGGCATTGAGAAAGGCATCGCATTCTCTCACGCCGAGCAGGTGAACTTCACCAACAGCCTGAATCTTTTCTTGGACAATCAGAGGAAATACCAGTAATTGAGCCAGGACATATCGGACATGCTTGAACGGAAGCAGCGGCTTGTTCGAGAGAAGGATCTGACGGAACAAGAGATTAAAAAACCGAGTGGCTGGTCAAACAATATCGAGAGGCTTACGACGGATGTTCCTGAGCATAAAATGGCTAATCATCTAATTTAACGGGAGAATTGAGGCAGGGATATTTGAAAGGGACAATATCCAAGCATCGATAAATAAAGGGAATACGAATGTTTCACTGGCTCACTGATCATCGTCGAGGGAAGCTCACCGAAGCGCCCTTTCCTTCCTTCTGGGAGGACATCATCCGCCGTAACGTCGCCCACTACTGTATGCTGGAAGATGCCCAGCGTGCCCACCTGCGCGCCTTAATCCAGGTATTTATAGCGGAAAAAAATTGGGAAGGCGCCGGCGGGCTGGAAATTACAGACGAGATCCGCGTCACGATCTCCGCGCAGGCCTGTCTGCTGCTTCTGGGCCTACCCCACAACTTCTACCGGAATGTGGCATCCATCATCGTCTATCCCTCCACCGTTGTTCCGCCTCAGCGCAAGCCGGGTTTCTTTGAAAGCACCTTCGCACCGCTGGAGCCTGCCCATCCCATTATCGGGCAGGCCTTTCAGCAAGGGCCGGTAATTATCATCTGGGATGCGGCCCTGGCGGGCGGCCGCCATCCTGAGTTGGGCCACAATGTTATTTACCATGAATTCGCTCATAAGCTGGACATGCTCGATGGTGCGGCCGATGGCACCCCTCCACTTCGCGACCGGGCCGAATACCGCGACTGGGTCAGTACCTGTTCGCGTGAATACCTGCGTCTCAAACACGACGCGGAAAAGGGCAAGGAATCTTTCCTCAATGCCTATGGCGCAACAAACGAAGCGGAATTTTTTGCCGTCGCCACGGAGCAATTCTTCGACCAACCCCAGTTCATGATTAAACATGCACCCGACCTTTATCGTGTTTTGCAGGAGTACTACCGTCAGGATCCTTTAGACCGGGTGTCCCGCAATACTTGCCGATGAAAAGGTAAAAAGATTCATCCGGTACATGTAACCGGGGGCGTGCCCTAAGTTCAATACCCTTAATAGGAGACTGTTTTTACATTGTTGACATCTGGATCAGCAGGATGTTATTCTAAGGGTAAATACATAGAGATATGAATGCCTCCGTCCTGACATTACTTTATAAAAGATGTTGGGGTTGAGGGGTTCTCCTGGAAAATGCCAAACCCATCGTGAGATGGGGACGGAAAGCCACGGATCTTGGAAAAGATGGCCGGGTTGCCCAGAAATAAAGGAGCCTGGTTATCCGCAGTCAGCGAAAGCCGGGCTTTTTTGTTTTTGCGCCGGATAGGAGGAACCTCTGATGGCCATAAAACCTGCTCATGAAGAATTGGAACAAAAAATCCCTGAATTAGCGACGAGAGGTGAAAAGCAAAAAACGGTAAACGCAAAAAACACAGCCTTAGATAGGCAGGTATCTGAATTCATCAATAAATCTCCCTCAGCTATTCGGAAAATGCCCCCGAGAAACATTCAATACCTGGTGGAAGACCTTCAGATTCAAAAAACCGACTTGGAGACGCATAATGAAAAGCTGCACAGAGCGCAATCGAAGCTTCGGGAACAACTGGCCAAGTACTCTGATCTGTATGACAACGCGCCGGTAGGATATTTTTCAATGGATAAGGAAGGAATTATTCTGGAGGCGAACATCACCGGCGCGACTATGTTGGGTGTAGAGCGAGGAACACTAAAAGGAAGGCTTTTCTCTGATTTTATCACAAGGGATGATCAGAATATTTTTCAGCTGCATCGCAAGGAACTTCTTGAAACAAAGGCCAGGCAGAGCTGTAATTTGAGACTCATGAAGGAGGATGGCTCTTCATTCCAGGCCCATCTCGAATGCATTGTTTTGCTGGATGATAAAGAGACGTTAAACCAGTTTCGAGCTGTTGTAAGCGATGTCAGCGGGCCTCAGTCGAAAGCTGAAAATTCACACTGAGGCCGATTGTGAATTCAATTTTCGATAGAATCACGCAAGCAGAAATGGACCGAAGCTTCCGACGGAAGGTGCACTTGTCTCATCGGTTACTTCTTTTCAGGCACAGTGGCATCCGGGCGGCTCAGAGAAAAGAGCCGCATTCCCAACAAACCTGGCGTATCCTATTCAAATTTCCTGGGAGGCAAATACCGATCTGGAAATCCATTCCTGCAAGGATTCTT
>JBBSAR010000556.1:0-2978 GCA_038252125.1 Desulfatiglandales bacterium | reverse complement strand
GCGAAGAGGAAGCCCTCAAGGTCCTTGGGGCGGTGAAACTCAGATCGCACGATCTGAAAAGGGTCCTCACCGAAGGGGAGTTCATGGAAATTGCCGAAAGTGTGAGAGGCAACGACTGAGTCTTAGGAGGGATGAGTAGATCAGACTGATTTTGGCATAAGAAAACAAAGAACACGAAGGGGTTCGAGTGGCTCCAATTCCTCGTGTTCTTTGTGGTTTAGGGGAATGCGGATTTTCATCTTCCAAGAACCCGAATACGGATGAATGCTGGATAAATGAATAGGTTTGTGCTATGTAATTTTTGCGTGAAAGCTCAGAAACATAGTCTTTCAATTTTGCCCGAACGTATTGCCTTACTTATAAATGAAATTTCATACGAGATATTAATGGAGTAATCCATGGACACAGCAATCAAAAAATCCCTGAAGGACATCGTGGGCGAGGAGAATTTCACTGATTCGCTCATCGACCTCATCGCCTATTCAAAAGATGCGTCGGAACATCGGCACAGACCTGAAGCGGCCGTTTGGCCGATCACAACAGAACAGGTATCCGCCATCATGAAACTGGCAACCAAAGAGAAATTCCCGGTTGTTCCAAGAGGGGCCGGCACTTCTCTGGCGGGTCTGGCCGTGCCGGAACGAGGAGGCGTCATACTTGATCTGGGACGCATGGACAAAATCATCGGCATACACATCGAAGACCGCCTGGCCGTGGTCCAGCCGGGGGTCGTTTATGCCGACCTGGATCGCGCCCTGGCCCCCTACGGTTTCTTTTTCCCCCCTGATCCGGCCAGCGGTTCCGTCTGCACCCTGGGAGGCAATGTGGCCACGAACGCCGGGGGCATCAAAGGCGCCAAGTACGGCACCACAAAAGACTACGTGCTGGCCTTGGAGGTGGTTCTTCCCGATGGCCGCATTCTGCATACAGGCTCCAAGTGTATGAAGAGTGTTTCCGGTTACGATTTAACCCGACTTTTTGTGGGGTCAGAGGGGACCCTGGGCGTGATTACCGAAATCACCTTTAAGGTGAACCCGAAGCCGCCCATGACATCCACGGCCATGGCCACCTTTGAAATCCTTGAGGATGCCGGGCAGGCCATCAGCGAGATCATGCATTCGGGCATCATCCCCAGCGCACTCGAGATTGTTGATAAGCAGTCTCTGGTCGCCATCAACGAAAATACGGACCTGGGACTGCCCGTGGTGGAGGCCATGCTGGTGGCCGAAACGGACGGTCACACCAAAGAGGAAACCGAGTTTCAGATGAAGAAGATTATTGAAATCTTCCGGAAAAACCATGCCGATTCCATCAAGCATGCGGATCAGAGCGGAGGCGCCGCGGCCCTGTGGGCGGCCCGAAAATCGGCTTATGGGGTCATGGCCCGCATCAGCAACAATCTCATTGTAGAAGATCTGGCGGTCCCCATGAGCAAAGTGCCGGAAATGCTCCGAGCCATTGCCGACCTTGCGAAAAAATATGATCTTAAGATTCCGACCGTGGGGCATGCCGGCGATGGCAATCTCCATCCGGTAGTCAGTTTTGACGGCACCAACCCCGACGAGGTCAGACGGGTCGAAGAAGCATCTAAGGAACTGTTTGAAAAGGTCATCGAACTGGGCGGCACCCTGACGGGGGAACATGGCATCGGGTTGGCCAAAATACCGTTTATGGGCATGGAGCACGATGCAATCAGCATGGATGTCATGCGTTCCATAAAGAAGGTGTTTGATCCAATCAATATTCTCAACCCCGGAAAAATGGGTCTGGAGGCGTAATGAAAGAGAAGTACGAATTTGAAGAAAAGTTCCGGGACCAGGTCCTCAGGTGTTCGAGCTGTGGATTTTGCCGGGCCGTTTGCCCGGTTTTCGGGATCACCAAACGGCCGGCCTTGAATGCCAGGGGAAAGATGTTAATTCTGAAAGAGGTTATGGACGGAAACATTCCATTAAACGATGAACTGGTAGAAAGCCTTTTTCAGTGCACGACCTGCGCCAGTTGCGCAAATCAGTGCCCGTCGGGCGTGAACCCGCCGGAAATCATCAAGGCGGTGCGTAGAGACATGGTTCACGGAGGAACCTGTCATCCAGCCTTCGAGGGAATGAACCGGGTTCTACAGGAGCACACCAATATCTACGGGGAGGACGAACCGGAGGATTTTGAAAGAGAGCGAAACAAGAAGGCCGAAATCGTCTTTTTTATCGGGTGCGTGGGTTCCTATCGGGAAGATGAAGCCACCATGGCGACCCTGGATGTTCTGGATCATCTGAAAGTCGACTACACCCTCATCGATGAAGTCTGTTGCAGCGGCGCGCTGGAGGATGTGGGATTTGAGATCAATGAAACGCTGGCCCGGAAAAATATAGATCTTATTCTTGCAACGGGGGCAAAGACGGTGATTACCGGATGCCCCTACTGTTCAAGGACCTTCAACAACAAGCCCCAATATAGCGCTTTAAAAGATGCGGGTCTCAATATCATCCACGTGAGCCAGTTCCTCAAGGATTTCGACCTGGGCGTCAAGACGGACAAGGTGGTCACCTACCATGATCCGTGCGATCTGGGGAGACATTGCGGTATTTATAATGAACCGCGGGAAATCATCAGCAAAATTGCGCCGAACTTCAGGGAATTGCGGCATAACCGGGCCAATGCCCTCTGCTGCGGGGCGGGAGGAGGCGTGCGCGGCGCATTTGCAAAGAATTCCATTGAAATGGCGCGCAGACGTCTGGAGGAAGCGGAAGAGATTGGAGCAGAGATCGTTCTGACGGAATGCAATTCCTGCGTGCACAATCTCAATAATGCGAAACTGAGGGCGCAAAAATTCAAGATTCTCACAACAACACAGTTCTTGAACCAGCTCCTGGAAGAGGCGGGATAGGAAACAGAAGACAGAAGACAGAAGACAGGAAACAGAAGACAGAAGACAGTCGCGCCAGGCGAAGCCTGGAGCGTTGGGATAGGCGGTGAGAGAGCCG
>JBBSAR010000555.1:0-2985 GCA_038252125.1 Desulfatiglandales bacterium | reverse complement strand
CGGTATATAATACGTAACGTAAATTCGGGGATGAAAGAAGGGGAGATCCCAACCAGCGCTTATCTATAACTTCATAATCCGCCTTTGCTATTGAGGCAAAACCGTTATCCACCGTTGAAAGGAGGTCCGTCTGCCCTTTCAGCACCGCTCGATGAAACTCTCCGGAATAGAGCGGTTTTGTCTCACGAAAATTCTTCTGAATACCCATTCTATTCAAATAATAAAGGGCCGGTGGCCGGTCGACAGTAAACACCTTTACCTTGCCATCACGGGCCGCCTGAATTATTTTTTCGTAACTGGGATATTCGACAATGTTGGAGACACCGTGTTTTCTAAGAACATCAAGGACATTACCACCGGCCTTGGCAGCCACCATGAAACCAGCTGCATCCTCGGGTCCTCTGATGCCGGAGATGTCAGAGTGAAAAAACAGCGGCACCGGAATGACCGCGTAGGGCTTGGTAAAGTCATAAATTTTCTCGCGCTTCTCATTGCGGAAGATCGTGTCGATCACATCGAATTCGCCCGCCTGCATTCTGCGTTGGGCTTCATCCCAGTCCATTCCGGTTATTTCGGCATGGATTCCGGTCTTCATTTCCCAGAGTTTCCACTGGTCAATAAGAATGCCTTTCAACTGTCCCTGACCGTCTTTAAAGACATACGGCGGGTAGTTGTCGTCCATGACAACTCTGATAGATTTCGGAATGTAGGAGTTTTCAGGAGTTACAGCAAGGCAGACAGACGTAGAGAGTAACAGGGTAATCAGTACCAAGGCCCGGACCAGGTAAAAGGGAACAGGGCTGAATTTCGTAAATTTCATGCCGTCTCCTGGAGATAAATTCCATAGTGCATTACAGCCACTGACGATTGTTTGTGTTACTGAAGAATCTGCGAAATTACCTGACCGGTCAATGACATTTGACATTTAATATATGCATCAACAACAATAATTTCCAGAAACATATCAAAGGCATAGCCACACTGCTTTCAGAAACACGGCGTTTTAAATACATATCAGCCAGAAGAAATTTAATCGACATTCCACCCTAATGGCTTTAATTATAAGGCTGTACCTGCTATTATCTAGTCGATAGTATGTTGTCTGTTTGAAAGGAAAACATCTTCATGATCGAGCTGAAATATCTCCAAAATATTACTACGTTATACGAACAGAAAACGTTCCTGGAACAGTTACTGGAGCAGACCGCCGTCCCGATTTTCGTTCTGGACAGGGAGCACCGCATCGTCATCTGGAACAGTGCCTTGCAGGACATGACCGGCTTCAACATAGAGGAGATGATTGGAACAAAACGGCAGTGGGAACCGTTCTACGATCACCAGCGACCGGTACTGGCTGATCTGGTACTCACTGGAGCTATTTCCGATACTGACAACCTCTACAGCAGTATCTCTGCGTCACAGCATATTCCCGGAGCAATGCAGGCCGAGGGATGGTACGACAATCTCGGCGGAAACCGCCAATACATCATGTTCGAGGCATCGCCCATCATGGACAGCAACGGCTCCATAATCGCCGTCATTGAAACAGTGCTTAACCTGACTGACAGAAAATTGCTTGAAGAAGAGCTGGAAGCCAGCCGGAATATACTGGAGGACCAGCACCATAAGCTGGATAAACTTTTTGCCACGGTTGACCTTGCTAAACGCGAGTGGGAAGAAACCATGGATTGCATAGCAGACATTGTTCTGATGTGCGATTCACAGGGTAAAATCCAGCGCTGCAACGCCTCATTCTGCGCCCTTACCGGCTTGACTTATCAGGAGATTGTCAACAAAAGCTGGGCCAGCATCCTGAACTGCCTGGGATTCACCATCAGTGATTACAAAAAAGGCAGCGGCACGGTGAGCGATAAAGAGGGGAAAAACTTCTACGACCTGTGCACCTTTCCGCTGCACAACAAAATGGGCCTCTTGATCGGCAACGTATTGAACATGCGGGACATTACCGAAATCAGGATGATCAATCAGGAACTGGAATCGGCCTATAATCAGTTGAAGCTGGCCCAGGTGCAGGCGGTTCAGCAGGAAAAAATGGCTTCAGTCGGCCAGTTGGCGGCAGGCGTGGCGCACGAGATCAACAATCCGATGGGATTCATATCCAGCAATCTTACCTCACTCGCCAAATATATCACCAAGTTCAAGGCCTTTGAAGACGCCCTGCTCGAGGAAGTCAGAAAAGCTGGCAACACCGATCTCCTGAACAGTATCGAAAGCATTAAAAAAGCCATGAAGATAGACTTTATTCTGGGGGATATGGACAGCCTGCTGGAGGAATCACAGGATGGCGCCGGGCGCGTCCGTCGTATAGTGCAGGACCTGAAGAACTTCTCCCACGTAGATGAAGCTGAATGCAATCAGATCAACCTCAACGAAAACCTCGACACTACGCTGAATATGCTACGCAACGAGATCAAGTACGTGGCAGATCTGGTCAAGGAGTATGGTGACATTCCGCAGATTTACTGCTATCCGCAGCAGTTGAACCAGGTATTCATGAACATCCTGATTAACTCTGTCCATGCCCTTGAAGGACACGGGACCATTACGATACGCACCTGGCAGGAAGACGAATTTGTAAAGATCTCCATAAGTGATACCGGCAAAGGCATCGCTCAGGAGCACCTGACAAAAATATTCGATCCGTTTTTTACCACTAAGGGGGTAGGCAAGGGAACCGGCCTGGGGCTCTCAATCTGTTACGACATTATCAAGAAACATGGTGGCGAGATAATTGTGCAGAGCAGGGTTGGGGAAGGAACGACTTTTACCATAAAGCTGCCGGTAAAATGCCAGGCCATTGAGCCAGCCGTTTTATCTGAAAAACCACAAAAAACAGTATAAATAAGAAACCAGCGAATTACACTATTCCGGCAGTTCCTAGAAAATTCTGAATAAGCAATCGGGACGTTGCGGAATATGTACCTGACCCTTTGGAAAACTCTATAATCAACTCTTCTGATTTTT
>JBBSAR010000554.1:0-2985 GCA_038252125.1 Desulfatiglandales bacterium | reverse complement strand
CGAGGAGGGATTGCCTGAGAAAGCAGCGTTTTTTTTTGCGGAAGCAGCGAAAAATTATCCCGGATTGGATTTGAAGAATGCCTCTTTTTACCGCTTGGGATGGGCCGGATTGCGGGAGCACAGGTGGAAGGAGGCCTCCGAGGAGTTCAGTAAGGTTCAAAAAGACAGTTCTCTTTACGACAGTGCCCGGGCCCTTGCAAAGGAAAGCCTCAAAGGAGAGTTGTTGCCAAGCAAAGATCCCGCGGCCGCGGGTGTGATGGCGGGGCTCGTTCCCGGGTTAGGACACGTTTATCTATCGAGATATAAGGACGCAGCCGTCGCCTTTCTCTTGAACGGGCTTTTCATATGGGCGACGGTGGAATCCTTTAACCAGGACCACGATGTGCTTGGCGGCATCCTGGCTTTTTTTGAATTTGGATGGTATGCCGGAAACATTTATAGCGCAGTGAATGGGGCCCATAAATATAACCGGAAAGTGCGGGATGATTTCAGCAATTCGCTAATGGACAGACTGGATTTACGAATACTAACGTCCAAAAAAGGGCCCGCGGGCATACTTCTGACATTTAAGTTTTGATGAAGCGTAAGCTGTAAACTGTAAACTATGCGGTATGGCATGAGGAGGAAGCAAGAATGAAGAAACTGGGGATTCTGGTGTTCATGGGGTTATTTCTGGCCGGTTGTGGTTCGGCGGCCAAGGAATCCGGATTCTGGCAACATGATACCATGTATAAAAACTGGGACCACCTGAAATACAGTTGGTTCGGATACAAGAACCCAACGCCGAAGACCGGGGAAGAGGCCAAAAAGCAAGACTGGTGGGGCATTCCTCAGCAGGGAGTGGCGATTGAAGAGTAAACGGCAAAATCGCCGCTCCCTGGAGAACTTTTTCAGGGAGTGGCAAGTGCTCCCGAAATTTTTTCGAAATTATCCAGAAGGGTGAAAAAATCGTCTCCCGGGTCGCTTCCCACGTGCCCCAGTATCCCGTAGCCTTCTGCTTTTTCTTCCACCTCTTTCTCTGACTCGTCGGTTATTAGAATCATTGAAGTCATGGGAGAATGTTTCACCACGTCATGCATCAGTTGATATGGAGAAAACCCATCTTGCGTTTCGCCTAAAATGATCAGGGGGATGGTTTTTCCGCCAAGTTCCTTGAGCATCTCTTCTCTCGTGGGCAAGATGCTTGGTGCATAGGATCTCTGCTCCAATAGCTCTGTCAACCGCATGGCTCGTTCCTGATCCCCTTCAACGATGACTGCGCGGCATTTACTTCCTTCCGTCATGATAAAAACCTCCACTATTTGTTTTTTCCCGGGTTGCATTGTTTGCCGATCGGCCTTTTTTCGGCCCGGTTCGGTTCTCTCTTTTCCATAGATACAAGGCGATTCCCGTTGCCATGGCGGCGTTGAGGGAATCCACATCCTTTCTCATGGGGATGCGAATGCTCGTTGTTTTGCCAAGGCTGTCAGGCAGACCTGTTCCTTCCAGACCGGGAACCAGGCAGAAAGAGGGAGGGAAACGAAAAGCCTCCACATCCTGCCCTGAAGGGGAAAGCGTGATGATCGGCGTTCCCGTTTGTCCTATTTCACCCAGTCCGGGTCCCTTGAACAGGGGAACCCGAAAGAGGCTGCTCCCTGCCGTTCTCAGGGCCTTGGGATGATAGGGATGGGCGGACTCCTTCATCATCACTACCTTTGACACGTCGAACGCCGCGGCGGTCCGAATAACCGCCCCCACATTGGCGGGGTCCTGAAAAGGGACCAGGAGTGTGCAACCGTTTGTTTTCACGCTGGTCTTGAAATCGGGTAGAAGGGGGACCTTTATCAGCAGAAGCGGGTTTTCCGTGTTGAAAAGGTCTATCCGGCGAAAAAGATCCGGGCTCAAAATGAAAGAAGGAATCCCCCTCTCTGATTCGGATGGCGCCTGTTTAAACGTTGTGGATACTATAACCCCCGCGCATTTTTCCGGAAAATCCCTCAGTACCTCTTTGGTCTGTTTCGGACCGGAGAGGATGGCCATCCCTTCCTTTTTTATACCGTGGGCGCTTGTCAGTTTTAAAAAGGATTTAAAGGTTGGATTGTCGGCACTGCGGATGCTTTTTTCTCTCATCGGTTTTTCCAAGGTGTTCCGGTTGTATCCTTGCCATTATAAAACAAGAGAAGCAGTCGCTGGAATTTGACGGCCAGGTTCCGGTCCTTCATCGCTTCTTCCAGGCTGATGCGGTCGCTTGTATCATAGAAGGCCGTCAATTTATAAAAAAGTTACGCTCTGTGAGCCGGGTCCGAATGGGAAGGGCTGTATTTCAGGATGGCCTCCAGGAGTGCGTCCAGGGGTTTTCCGTAACGACCTGCCATCCTGTAGTTGTAATAGTGGCTTTCCCTCTCCTTTGCGTGTTCTTTCGGGGCAAACTGTTCGATTTTATGAACAAGCAGTTCGAAACCATCTCTGGGTTTTGCCTTCTTTCCGGGCCGTATGAATGTTGAAAACAGGTCGAATCCCATAGGCGTCATTTTCCCATGATTCCATAACGTTTCAGGCTTTTGACTGCTTGAAAAAGGAAAAAAGCCGTTCCCGCAACCAGTATAATGGTTGCCCCGGAGGTGAAATTGTACTGATAGGAAAGCCAGAGGCCCAAAGATGTGAAACAGATGCCCAAAATGGAGGACAGGACCATCATCTGGGCCAGAGAGCGGGTGTAGCTTTCCGCGATGTAGGGCGGGATCGTCAACAGGGCAATCGTCAGAATCAATCCTACGGCCTTGATGATCATGACAACGGAAAGAGCGGTCATGCCCAGGAGGAGAAAATAAAGGAATTTTACCGGGATGCCCACGATAAATGCAAATTCTTCGTCATAAGACATGGCGATGAATTCTTTATAAAATATCAAAACGGCAAGGAGTATTGCCGTGTCCAGGGGCGCCATGAGCCATATGTCGCTCTTTGATACGGTAAGGATGCTCCCGAAAAGATAACTCATCAGGT
>JBBSAR010000553.1:0-2985 GCA_038252125.1 Desulfatiglandales bacterium | reverse complement strand
TGGTGATGAACTCGTCGATGCACTGGGGTCATGAAGTCCATGTCGGCTAGAACGCGCCGTCGGTGTTTTTTTGATCTGTTTTTCCCACAGAGCGGGAGGGACCTTGATCATGAAGCGCCAGATTCCGTTCATCATATGGTTGTTCATCTTTATTCCTCCTTTTTTTATCTCGCTTGGGGCAATAACGGGACTCAGATTGATTTATCTTTAAAGCTTTTCTATACAGAGAAATCCGGTGACTCACAATTTACCGTGAAGTATACCGTTTCAATTCCCTGCGGTTTTGTTCTTTCCCGCATTAAAGTTGATGGAGTGCGCAGATGAACAAAGAAAATCAGAACAATGCAACAACGGCGCCACCGCATCCGCGGATATGGTGCGCATGCTGTTTACGTATCTGGAGCACCGGAAGATCGATGCCGCAATGGTGGAAAGGACCATTTTAAAAGGACATCGGCCGAGAATCGCACCTGTTGCCGGAGAACTGGCCTTTGGCGTCCGGAAACTGCAGCTCTCACTTCAGGAGGAAGGGACCAATTTCAGGGAAGTTGTAAACGATGCACGAAAACGTTTGGCGAAGCGCTTTCTGCGACAACCGGATACCACCCTCTGCGATGTTGCCTTTCGGCTCGGATTTTCAGAGTAAAGTGCCTTTAACCATGCCTTTCGGCGTTGGACGGGACAGACGCCGCGGCAGTACAGGGAAGGATAATTGTTGTTTCACAAAGGAAATGCGTCTCTACCTGAGCGAGGACGGATAAATGCGTCTGGAAGTCGCCCTTCTGAACGAGACCTGTCGGCTTTGCCCCAAGCAAGAGGCTAGTTGTTTCAACGGGACAAGTCGTTCATCTCCCGGGATATTTAGGGCATCTTCAGCGAAGGCGAACACGTTCGTAGATCAGTTGCTGAAGATTTTTGGGCAGCTGCCGCTGACCACAAAAGCTGTACTGTCGATTACTCGACTTCATTTTCGAAAACGTCCGAGCTTTGCTGAAAATAGCTTGACTTATCGGTAAAATGTTATAGTTTATGCGCCAATAATAGGCATATATGACTATGAACGACACACGAAATATAACAAAAGGCCGGGTGAGTAAGGTTGAGGCCGCGTTTCTCGCCAAGGCGGGAGTTCATCCCACTTTCAGCCTTGCTTTGGCACGGCAGTGGTTGGGACATGCAAAGCATGACCCGACACCTCAATTTCTGGGGCGGCTTCAACGAAAAGGCTGGATACGACACATCCGCAGAGGTCGGTATGCGGTTATCCCGCTTTCCTCGGGCGAAGACCGGTCCCCGCAACTGCATGAGTTTGTGGTTGCCATGGAATTGGTTTCTCCGGCGGTTATTGCTTACTGGTCCGCCCTCAACCACCACGGAATGACCGAACAGCTTCCCCGCACGGTCTTTGTGGCCACCGATCATCCTGTGCGACGACAACCGGGTGAGGTACTGGGAGTGAAATACAGGATCGTGTCGCTGAAACCGGCCAAGCTTTTCGGGGTCACGAAGGAGTGGATAGACGAGGTTCCTTTTTATATCACCGACCGGGAAAAGACCATTATTGACGGGCTGGATATCCCCCGGAACGTGGGTGGCGTGAGTGAAATCGCAAAGGCATTGAGTAGTTCCTGGAAATTACTGGATGAAAGAAAGCTGAGGCAATACGCCGTCAAAATCGGGAATTCAGCTGTCGCCAAACGGTTGGGGTTTATCATGGAGACGCTGGGTTTGGGTGATGTAGCTGCATTCCGTGCGGAAGTGCCTCGTGCCTCGGGTTTCAGCGCCCTGGATCCAAACCTGCCCAAGAGTGGCAAGTTTAGTCGAAGGTGGGGCCTTCACGCAAACGCGGAGGTGCAACCGTGATTACAACTGCGGAATTGCATCGCATGGCGGAAAAGGAAGACCTCCGGTTTGATCAGGCTGAAAAGGATTACATCATCCTGTGGGTCTTGTCGGGCCTGACGCATTCAGGCGTTCGGGAGAATAGCTGGATGTTCAAGGGCGGGACATGTTTGAGGCATTGCTATTATCGGGGGTACCGATTCTCCGAGGACATCGATTTCAGCTGCAGGCACGGTGAAGACAACCTTAAAGCCTCGCTCCATCTGCTGGATACGGTCGCGGAATGGGTTCTTCATGAATTCGGCATCCGGCTGACCACGCGTGAGCCCTCGACATCACCGGGCGATTTTCAGATCGAGATTCCAGTGGAATACAGTCGGGGAGGGGCACGGAGACAAGGATTGCCCCAGGTAAAAGTACATCTCACTTTTGATGAGCCTGTTCTGGATGCCGCTGTTGATTGCAAAATTATACCTAATTATTCGGATCTTTCGGGATTTGAAATCACGGCTTATTCCAAAAGAGAAATTGTGGCGGAGAAGTTGCGATCCCTATTGCAGCAGCAGAAAAAATGGCCCCGCCCGAGAGATTTGTACGATCTCTGGTACATCCTGTGTCACACAAAAGAACATTTTTCATGGCGGGAACTAAAACCCCTTTTTGATGAGAAGTGCCGTATTCGGGATGTGCTCCCTGATATTACAAGCCTGACTTCGGACACGTTGCGCGAATGGAACGAAAATGCCTGGCTACACCGATTGGGACCCATGCTGAAAGATTTGCCGGACTTTGACCTCATGTGGACGCAGTGGCACCGGACGTTTCATGCGCTGGTGGAAGAAGTTTGAAGCGTGAAATTTTAAAAGGGGAAGCACGAGCCGGACGAATAGAAGTGATTTGCCGAATCGGACCTTTCATTTCGCACAGAGAATCGCAAGATTATGTCAGCGCTTGGACCGTTCTTCCGGCAACTCAAGAACACTCAAAAACCAACTCTTCCTATCCGGAATTTACATTGCGTCAATTTTGAGAAAGGACAGGGCTTTCAGGGTGATGCGGACTTTGCAACCTAAATGCAATTAGCAGTTAGCCGTCAGCTATTAGCTCCAATACCCGTGAATGAATGGCGTTCATCGAAGTAGT
>JBBSAR010000552.1:0-2987 GCA_038252125.1 Desulfatiglandales bacterium | reverse complement strand
TGGCCGTGACTTTCCGGGCCGTGTTTTCCGAAATCACACTCCGCACTACCTTCGGAGAATTTTCCATGACCGTATTTCCCGTTCCATCAATGATTTCCTTGACCACATACGGTTGCATCAGTTTTCCTCCATTAGCGATGGCGGCCATGGCCATGGCGAGCTGCAGGGAGGTAGTTGTCATTCCCTGGCCGAAACAGAGCGTCGCTTTGCCGATCTTTTTTGACTCTTTTGAATCCCTGATAAATCCGCTTCTTTCCCCCGAAATATCAATGCCCGTTTTTTCTCCGAACCCGAATTTTCTTAAATAAGAAACGAAGGCTTCATGGCCCAGCTTTTCCCCCAGCTTAATAGCGCCGATATTGCTGGAATGAATTACAATATCCGCCACGCTCAATTTCTCGTACTCATGTGTGTCGTGGACGATTTTTCCACCGATTTCGTATTTTCCATTTTCGCAATCAAACATGGTATTCGGGGTTACAACGCCTTTTTCAAGACAGGCGGAAACAAGAAATGCCTTGATTGTGCTCCCCGGTTCAAAGCAGTCGGTTACCACACGGTTTCGCCAGTATTCTGCTCCATATTTTGAAAATATATTGGGATTGAATTCCGGCACCACCGCCATGGCCAGAATTTCACCGGTTTCAGGATCGACCACAAGACACTGCCCTGATTTTGCGCCTGAATCCCTGACTGCCGCGGCAAGGGCCTGTTGCGCCTTATATTGAATCGCCTTGTCAATGGTCAGCACCAGGTTGTGCATTGCTTGTCCCGAGGGAATGGGCGTCTTCATGTCGAAAGATCTTCCCCGGGCGTCGTGCATGCGTACCAGATCTTGTTGCGGCCCTCTTAAAAAAGAGTCATATTTCTGTTCCAATCCTTCAAGTCCCTGGTTATCGGTTCCGGAAAATCCGATGAGGTGTGCGGCAATTTCTTTTCCAGGGTAGTAACGTCTGCTTTCCGTTGTTACGCCTATCCCTTCTAAACCCGCGGCCTTTACGCGAGAGGCCAGGGTTGATGGGATCCTCCGCTGTATCCAAACGAAGGAACGCTTGTCATCCAAAATCTCTCGTATATCCTGCTTTTTCATCTTCAAGATTTCAGATAATCGCCTTTCTGTTTCCTCCCTGTTCTTGATCGACTTGGGGTTGGCGAAAATGGAACCAACCTGGATGCTCAGGGCAAGTTCGTTTCCGTCCCTGTCATAAATGATTCCCCGCTCCGGGGGCAGTTTTGTAATTCCTGTAATGCCGTTGTCGGCAATATCCTTGAGGTAATCCTTTTCCAGAACCTGCAGTTGATAGGCCCGGGCAAACACGGTGGCAAGGCCGGTCATGAAAAACACCGCCACCAGATGAATGCGAAATCGGATCCATTTTTTTTCCTTTAGCTTCATGGCAACGTGATAATCTGCTTGGCGGATGGCTGCCGTAATCCAAGTTTCTTAACGGCCCGCGGTTCGAGATTTTGAGGGGATTTCAAAAAGGCCAGTTCCAGTCTCAACTTTCTGTTATTCGCCTCTAATCTCATCTCTTCTCTTTTTAGATCGCTGAGCGTGTAGCCCATCTGGGTTTTTTCGAAATTCGACCACACATAGCCAATGCTGCTGCCCATGAACAGGAAGATCATAAGGATCGTCAGAAAAATCTGTTTCCGTGTGAAATGAAACTTCCGGCCCCTGCATTTTGTATTTCTGATTCTGACTCCGGTAGAGGCGTTTCGGGCGCCCTTCATTTTTGAGATTGTTTCGGGTCTTGTCATGGTCAAATCCTTTCCGCGGCCCTTAGGACCGCGCTGCGAGCTCTCGGGTTTGTTGCTGTTTCCTCGACACCGGCTTTGACGCCCTTTCTTGTCAGTCGCCTGAAAAGTGCGGTCTTACCGCATACGCAATGAGGAAAATCAGGAGGACACGTACAGGCCTTTTCCCATTTCACCATGGCCTGTTTCACGCGCCGGTCCTCGAGCGAATGGTACGACAGGATGACAAGCCTCCCTCCATGGGTGAGAAGTGGAGCGATGCTGTCTAAAAATACCTCAAGATTCTTCAGCTCGGTGTTGACCGCGATCCTGATTGCCTGAAAGGTTTTTGTCGCCGGATGTCTGGGGCCGAATCTTTGAGATGGGGGGAATGCGAGCCTGATGAGATTAGAAAGATGGGCGGAATTCTGAATAGGTCTTCTTTCCCGTTCAGCAACGATTGCCTTGACAATCCGCCTGGCCCGCTTCTCCTGCCCATAGTCTCTCAAGATGGCTTCAAGATCTTTTGGGGAGTATTCATTTACGAGCTGGTAGGCGGTAAGTTCGCTATCAGGATCCATTCGCATGTCGAGAGGTTCCTCCCTGTTAAAACTGAATCCCCGCCCAGAATTTTCGAGCTGGCCGGATGACATTCCCAGGTCCAGCAGTACGCCATGGATATGCTGTATGTTTTTCTGATGAAGAACGCTGCCCAGATCGGAAAAATTCGCCTGGACCATTTCAACATTCTTCTTTTGATGGGTCAGCCTTTTTCTCGAAAGCCGAATGGCATCAGGGTCTCTGTCTAGACAAATGAGGCGTCCATCTTCACTCAGACGTTCCAGTATGCGTTGGCTGTGGCCTGCGTTTCCGACGGTCCCGTCTACATAAATGCCATTCGGGGAATGAATCAGATATTGAATCGTTTCATCTACGAGTACCGGTTGATGAGGATACTTCAAGTCGGCCTCCCAATCGGGAAACTTATTCAATAGTTCACCAGGAAGCGATGCGGTTTGAATTTGAAACTTGGTTTGAAAAACCCGATCGGTTTCCTGGTCGCCTGTTTTTTGACGGCTTTAACAATCGCAATAACTTGCAATTTTCAGCTGAGTCTGGCATTCTGTTTCCACGTTCGGATAAATCGGATGACGACATGAAAGGAAATCGCTTAAATTCGAAGTTCCTGAAGAGACGGACTGGATTCGAGAGAGATAACCTTGACTCTTTCGTACTCCGCGTCCCACTTA
>JBBSAR010000551.1:0-3012 GCA_038252125.1 Desulfatiglandales bacterium | reverse complement strand
GTGGTGGCGCTGCTGCAACAGGGAGATGTGTCCATCGGTGATAAGCTAATATAGTACAGTAAAACCAAACCGCGGGCGCACCTCCCAGGTGCCCCGCGGTTTTTTTTTGTTCTGACCATGAAAGGCCGCGGGGCCGTAAGTCCCGCGGCTTTTTTTTATGGGTGAAACATTTTGAAAACAGCATCTTCTTTTTACGACTTCAGAGCGGCAGCCGCAAAGGGCAACCTGATCCCTGTTTACCAGGAACTCCTTGCGGATACTGAAACACCTGTTTCCGTATATATGAGAATCAAAGACCAGCAGTTTTCCTATCTACTTGAAAGCGCCGAGGGAGGAGAGAACTGGGGCCGGTACAGCTTCATCGGATTCGATCCGTTCATAACGGCCACCCTGAACGGAAATCGAATGGAAATTCAAACCGATGATGACCTCCAGGTCATGGAAAACGTGCGTAATCCCATGGAAACCTTGCGGTCCATCTCCAGCCGTTACCGACCATCCGGAACGGAAGCACTCCCACGCTTTCACGGAGGGTTGGTGGGGTTCTGCGATTACGAGCTGATCAGCCGGTGGGAGGATCTGCCACAACTGCCTACTCCTGTAAAGGATCGGCCCCAATCCGTATTCACCGCTTCAAGACGTCTCATCATTTTTGACCACCTCAAACACGAGATGAAGATTGTTGCATTCGCTCATGTGGATAAAAATACTAACCTGGAACAGGCTTATAAGGACGCTCTCACAATGGTAAAAGAGACAGTGGACCTGCTGATGGCGCCCCTGCACAGGGATATTCTTGAGCCGCCCTTTTCTGTTTCGGACCTTCAGAGCAACTTCGGAGAATCGGACTTCAAGAGTGCCGTAGAACGGGCAAAAGAGTTCATCGCGGCAGGGGATGTGATCCAAGTGGTTCTTTCACAGAAGTTTTCAGCCGACATCACGGGGACGGATTTCACCCTGTACAGGCACCTGAGAAGCATCAACCCTTCCCCTTACATGTTTTACCTGAATTTCGGAGAAACGAGATTGGTCGGAGCGTCCCCGGAAGTACTCGTCCGCCTGACGGGCCGTCACGTGGAACTCAAACCCATCGCGGGAACCAGGGCAAGAGGCGAAGATCCGGAATCCGATGAAGCACTCCAAAAGGAACTTATAGCAGACCCGAAGGAGCGTGCCGAACATATCATGCTCGTGGATCTTGGAAGAAACGACGTGGGAAGAGTATCCCTCCCTGGCACGGTCACGGTTCCCCGACTCATGGAGGTGGAACGTTACTCCCACGTGATGCATATGGTTTCCAAAGTGGAAGGACAACTCAAACCCGGACTGGACAGTTTCGACCTGTTCATGTCTGCTTTTCCCGCGGGAACCGTTACGGGGGCGCCAAAGATACGGGCCATGGAAATCATTCAGGTTCTGGAACCCGAGCCGAGGGGTCCCTATGCAGGGGCCGTGGGATATTTCAGTTTTAACGGCGACATGGATTTCTGTATTACCATCCGGACCATCACGATCCATCACAACCGACTCTCCATACAGGTAGGGGCGGGAATTGTGGCCGATTCCTCCCCTGACGGAGAATACCGGGAAACTCTCAAAAAGGCAGGGGCCATGTTCAGGACCCTGGAAAAGGCGGACAGCGATGATCCTTCTGATCGATAATTACGATTCCTTTACCTACAACCTGGTTCAGATGCTGGAAGAGATGAAACAGGTTGTAGAGGTTTTTCGCAACAACCAGATTTCCCTTGAGGGAATCAAAACGAAGAAACCGGATGCCATTGTCATATCCCCCGGGCCATGCACGCCCGCTGAAGCGGGTATATCCGTGGACACCATCCGATTTTTCTTTCCCTGGATTCCCATTTTAGGCATCTGCCTTGGACATCAGTCCATCGCGGCGGCCTTCCATGGCAAGGTAATCAGGGCTGATCGAATCATGCACGGAAAGACATCTCTTATCTACCACGACGGCGATTCCATTTACAGGAATCTGCCCAATCCTTTTGAAGCGATCCGTTACCATTCGCTGATCGTTGAACGGGATTCTCTGCCCCAATGCCTCAAGATCAGCGCATGGACGGAGGATGGAGAGATCATGGGTTTGAGACATGTTGAACGAAAAGCAGAAGGGGTTCAGTTTCATCCGGAATCCATATTAACCAGGGAAGGACCTTCAATGATGAAGAACTGGCTGGGGGGCTTGTAACAATGGATGACCGACACGAATTCTGCGAAACAGAGGCAGAGCCTCTACGTATGCATTCCCACGCTGGAGCATGGGAACGAGGAAACCAGCAACCAGTAACCAGCAATCAGAGGAGATTTTATCATGCTGAAAAAATTCATTGTAAACGTTGTTAACGGCAAGGACCTTCAGGAAAAAGAAATGGAAGAGGCCATGGGGATCATCATGAATGGGAACGTAACACCCACGCAGACCGGCGCCTTCATTACCGCGTTGCGAATGAAGGGAGAAACGGTTGCGGAAATTACCGGCGCAGCGAGGGTCATGCGATCAAAAGTGGAGAGCATCAACCTGAACAACCATCTCGTAAACATGGATCGAGATGAAATCAACGTGGAAGATGAAACGATTCTGGACACATGCGGTACAGGGGGAGACGGCACCAACACCTTTAATGTCTCCACCACCACGGCATTCGTGGCCGCCGGGGCCGGCATCCGGGTAGCCAAACATGGCAACAGGGCGGTTTCGAGCCGGTGCGGCAGTGCGGATGTTCTGGAAAAGCTTGGTGTGAAACTGGATATCAACACAACCGATGTGGAAAACTGCATCAATGATGTGGGAATAGGATTTCTCTACGCCCCGCTTTTTCACGGCGCCATGAAACACGCTGCGGGACCGAGACGGGAAATTGGAATTCGGACCATTTTCAATCTGCTTGGTCCCCTGACCAACCCTGCCCGAGCCACCGCACAGGTCCTTGGAGTCTACGCCCCCGAACTCACGGAAAAGATCGCCCACGTGTTGGGGAATCTCGGAACCAG
>JBBSAR010000550.1:0-3013 GCA_038252125.1 Desulfatiglandales bacterium | reverse complement strand
TGATATTTGAGCTTGGCAGTGGTAGATAGATTCCCGGATTTGAGCCCCAGAGTGGTGTACTGAGCGATTGCCGGCTGCAGCGGTGTAAGGTTGAATCCGCTTATTTCAACATTCGCGTCGGCATGATCACCGGACGGACCCACCTGACCGTTAAACTTGACGTTTCCACCCTGAGCGACCTTGAGTTCGGCATCAAATTCGATCGGGGTTTTGCCGTCGTTGCTGATCTTTTTCAGCGTGGTGCTAATATCCTGAAAAGTGTACTGAACGGCGGAAGAAAAGGTGTGGTCTTCTACAAGTGTTTTAAAGTCGTTCAATGTAAAGCTGTCGAGACGGAAAGCCCAGGGCTTCCCCTCAGACCGCGCTTTTTCCCCGGTCTCGGCGATTTTGCGTTTCAACATGCCGGGGTCGGCCGGGGCAAAAGCCTCAACAAGATGAATCCGGCCTTCATGATCGCGCACCATGCGGCTTTCACCACCCTTGACTTCCACTCTGTTGAGCTGAATGGATCGATCACCGATATCGGCCTTGCCGCCATCCAGGACAAACTTATCAAGCTTTACAAGAGGGTTTTCATCCCCCTCCGCATAAAGATTCACCTCGCTCAGCTTCACTTGCAAGTTATCGAGAGTCCCTTCCGGTTCTGCGCTTCCGACTGCCCCGGTAGCCTTCAAGGAAAGATTAAACCCGCCAACGGTCAGGGCCAGGGGATTGACGCGACTGCCGTCCTTGTAATCTACGGCAACATTCTCAATTTTCACACTGTCGGCTTTCAGCTGCCACGGCGGGTTTTTGGAAGTTTGGCGAGATGGAGCAGGAGCGCGCTTTTCGGGAGTATCTCCGGTTACAACCAGCGTTTGCCAGTTAAGCACACCGTTTTCATTCACGGATGCCGCGATCCTTCCGTTAATCAAACGAATTTCCGGTATTGTAACCAGTTGTCTTTTTAAGTCGAAACCCACCCCGGAAATTTCGATGGCATCCAGGGAAACAAGCGGTTTGGTTTGGCCGTTTTCGACCAGCTCAAGTCCCTTTAACGCAAGATTGCCATTTTCCAAAACCAGCAGGGGAGCGTGCTCCGGATAATCGAACCGGTATGAGGTCTTGAAATTGACCTCACCCTTCGGTTCAGCCAGACGCAGCTTGTCCCGGATGAATTTCCAGGCCGTAGCCAGCTTGAAGCCGGTCATGCTAAAAAGACCTTTAGAAAAGAGGGGCTGCAAGGACACTTCCCCCTTCCAGGCGACCGTGCCGCCGCCGGGGAGGTCGGCACGGATAGTGTAAGGCCCTTTTTGTTCCGGGAGGGTGGATATTTCTTTGAATTCGAGGTTGAAGGGTGTAAACGTCGCTTTAGCCGGAGTGGTTTTGGCACGGTCGCTGAAAGTAAAACTACCGTCAATGATTCCCGCTTTCTGAATCACGAGTCGCGGCGGCGGGCCTTCTTCAGGGGGCGGCCCCTCCGATTTGGGCAGGCTGTCGGCCAGAGTCGCGAAGTTTAAACGTCCATCCTTTTCAATTTCCATATATAATGACGGTTTTTCCAGGCGGATGTCGGCAAATGTCCAGGCCCAGCGAAAAAGGCTGGAAAGTTCAAAATCGACAAAGAGGCGACCGAAGCCGACAATGGGTCGGCCGTTCGACTCCGTGAGGGAGAAATTTTTCACATCCAGTGTAAAAAGAAACGGATTGACCCGTACTTCGCCGACGGCTGCCTGGCGTTTGAGCGTTTCTTTGCCAAAGCGAGCCACATAGTTGGTGATCAGGTGCGGAACCAGGAAAAAACCGAGCAGAGCGTATACTATCAGCGCCGCAACCCCGACCAACAGCCAGCGATTGAAAAGTATCCGTTTCCAGGACTTGAAAACCTTGGGTGGGGCATTTACATCTGTTGTTTTTTCCGCCATGGTTGCCCTCCTCAAATAATGTAACTGTGGGCGCTGTGGGTTTCCAATTGAGAAATGAGACATTTTTCCAAAGATAAGTCAAGGATCTCGTGCTTTCAACGGGGGAAAATCCCGCCGATGGCGGGAAGTGGAGACCTACAATAGTGCGCAGCACAAGGAACCCCGCGGTCTGACGCTGACTTGTCCCGATCTCACCGGGGGATTGCGGCCTCTGGGTCGTAGAGCTACGGCTCGGAGAAGACGGCCATTTATGGGGGGAAACTATTTAGAAAAAATTGAGGACAACCAATTTTTTTCTGATGATACCAATGCCTTGGCCATCTTTCTTAGCCGTGAGATATCATCGCCGCTCTTTGCTTTGATAAACTCAATCCCAAGACAAGATAAAGGTATCGTCTCCTCATCTTCCACGCGATACCATTTGGGCTCCACCTGAATGGACAAAATTCGGGAATCATCCGGTCCACTCTTTTCAATGTAAAGGAGAGATGACTTCTCGTATGGCTCATAAAAAAGGTGATGATTGTTGACCCTGATCCGCGGCAAGATTAAACCGGCGCCATATCGCGATATATCCCGAATAAAAACAGCCGACGGTCCGGCAAGAATATTTTCCGCTCGATTGTCATATAGGACCAGTTCCACCTGCAACCCGGCGGCACTCCGGTGTGTCCGACGTCTATCTTTGTTGGTTTCGGTAAAAGCCATTGGCAATCTCTCTATTGCTAAGAATAAAAGTTCAATCTAAAGGCGAACGGGGCGAAGCGCCGGACCCATCGCAAGAATCCGCGACTTATTCGTAGGTGGTCTTTCACTATTTTCTCGCGCAAAATAGATCCCTCACTCACGTGTGCGCGGCGGCAATACCCAGTTCGGACGTGGGTAATGGCAGGTGTAACTGCGGGGGTAGCGTTCAAGATAATCCTGATGCTCGGGCTCTGCTTCCCAGAAATCGCCTGCAGGTTCTAGTTCCGTCACCACCTTGCCGGTCCATAGGCCCGAGGCGTTTGCATCGGCGATGATGTCTAGCGCCACTTGCTTTTGCGCCTCGTTGGTATAGTAAATTGCCGAGCGATAAGATGGACCCCGGTCATTCCCTTGCCGGTTAG
>JBBSAR010000549.1:0-3016 GCA_038252125.1 Desulfatiglandales bacterium | reverse complement strand
TTCGAATACACGATCGACCACCCCGTCAGCATCGATCGCAATTGTTCCGCCATGGTGCCCATAGTGGCGAAATCCATAGAGGGGGAGGCCGTGGATCTGTATAACGGGAAAATAATGAAAGAAAATCCCATGGCCGCGGTTAGGCTCAAGAACAGCACGGGGATGACCCTGGAAGGCGGTCCTGTGACCGTCCTGCAGGGGGGCATTTATGCCGGAGAGGCCCTCATGAAAACCGTTGTACCCTCTGAGACCCTCTATATCACCTATGCCGTGGACTTGGGTCTCCATGTGAATACGGCGGTCGGGAGCACAAGCGAAAAGGTTGACAGGGTGATCATCAACCGAGGCATTATACGGATACATCGGGGAATTCTGGAAACAACGGCTTACAATCTGGACAACAGGAACAGCAAGAACAGAATAGTGGTGATCGAGCATCCCTATTATCCGGACAGACAGCTCCTGAACACGGAAAAGCCCCTGGAGATAACGGAGCATTTCTATCGATTTCAAGTGGATGCACCGGCCATGAAGCTGAGCCGATTTACGGTGAAGGAGATGAGGGACAGCTGGGAAACGGTCATGGTGACGAATCTCACTCCGGATCAGATTGTTCTCCTTTCCTCCCGGGGCTATTTCAGCGAGGCGGCCACGAAACAACTTGAGAAAATAGGTTCCATCAAGTCATCCATTGTCAGGATAGATCTGGAGCTGGAAGCGCTTGAAAAAGAACGGACCGGAATGTTCGAAGATCAGAAACGATTGCGGGAAAATCTAAAGGGTCTGGGGCAGACTACCGAAGAAAAAGCCCTGAGAAGCCGGTATGTCAATCAATTGGATGGTCAGGAGACCCGATTGAAAGAGATTGCCCAAAAGCAGGCCGGATTGATGGAACAGAAAGAAGCCGCCAGACAGCAGCTGGAAAAGCTGATGGCCGAACTGGAACAGGATTTTCGGATGGACCAATAACCAAACAGAGGAAACAATGCCCGACGGAATTGATTACGATAATCTATTGAATCCCAAGCAGTTAGAGGCCATTATGACCGTAAATGGTCCTGTCTTGGTAATTGCGGGAGCCGGAAGCGGCAAGACCCGAACCCTGGTGTACAGGGTGGCCCGGCTGGTGGAAACAGGGATCTCGCCCGAGGCAGTGCTGCTCCTTACCTTTACCAGAAAAGCCTCCCAGGAGATGCTGGAAAGAGCGGCTGGACTTGCCGATCCGAGTTGCCGTTTTGTTTCAGGGGGGACCTTCCATTCTCTTGCCTTCCGAATTCTTAAAATACACGCGGAAGCACTGGGGTACAAAAATTCGTTTACCATAGTGGATCGTTCCGATATGGAAGAGATCCTGCGGTCACTGATTCTGAACCTCAAAATTCCAAAAGAAGGAGGCCGTTTTCCTAAACGGGGCACTGTCGCCAATATCCTGAGCAAAGCCGCTAATCTCCAGCAATCCGTAGATACGTTCATGGAGGAGGAATATGTTCAGTTTGCCGAGGTTATTCCGCAGATCAAGCAACTGGAAAAACTCTATGGAGAATATAAGGTCAGGAATCAACTCATGGACTATGACGATCTGATCATCAACCTGAGAAACCTGCTGGAGAGGGAAAGCACGGTTCGCGGCCAATTGGCGAAACAATACAGCCATATTATGGTGGATGAGTACCAGGATACCAACACCATTCAATCGGATATCGTAAGGTGGCTAGCCCATGAACACAGAAATATCATGGTCGTGGGGGATGATTCGCAGTCCATATACTCTTTCCGGGGGGCAAATTACCGGAATATGATTGATTTTCCAGCCTTTTTTCCGGATGTTAAAATCATCAAACTGGAGCAGAACTACCGATCCACCCAGCCCATCTTGTCTTTGACCAATACTTTGATGGATATGGCCGCGGAAAAATATACCAAGTGTCTCTTTACGGAAAGGGAAGGAGGCGTGCTTCCCCAGGTTGTGAATACGAGGACCGAACCCGAACAGGCGCTGTTTATCACATCCTATATCCAGGATAAACTGGATCAGGGGAGTGCCATCCAGGATTTTGCCGTTCTGTTCCGGGCGGCCTTTCATTCTTTTGAATTGGAAGCCCAATTGACGCGGCAGAAAATTCCCTATGTGAAATATGGAGGTTTTAAATTTCTGGAATCAGCCCACATCAAGGATTTTCTGGCACATATGCGGGTGGCGGTTAACCCTGATGAGGCAGTGAGTTGGCTGAGGATACTCCGGCTCATAAAGAACGTGGGACAGGGAAAAAGCCAGACCTTGATCAAGTGGATGAGCGAAAACCGGATTTCTCCCGACCAGGTTGACCAATGGCCGGGCGCCGGAAAGAGGGAAAGCGGACTGAAACCGTTGGCAAAATTGCTGGCACGGATTCTTTCGGGGGATGCCGATCCTGAAACCGTGGTGGAGTATGTGATGGAGTATTACATGCCCATTCTCAAAGAGAAATACGATGATTATCCACGGCGGCAGAAAGAGCTGGAACAATTGACGATCATGGCCAGACGCTACAGGAAACTTGGAAGTTTCTTGGACGATCTGGCCCTTGATCCCCCCTCAAGCACGGCCGATGTGGAGGAGGTGGACAGAAAAAAAACCCTGACTCTTTCCACTGTCCACTCCGCCAAAGGGCTCGAATGGTCGACGGTCTTCATTATCTGGGCCATGGAGGGAAGGTTCCCGCCTTCCAGGGCATACACTGACCCGTTTATGTTGGAGGAAGAGCGGCGGCTCATGTATGTAGCGGCTACGCGTGCCAAGGACGAGCTGATTCTCTGCTACCCAGGACAAGAAGCGGTTTCCCAGTGGGGCCCTCAGAATTTTCAGGGCAACGGCCTTTCCGCCTTCATAGCCACCCTTCCTGGCGATCTTTATTCTAACCGATCTCTGGGCTCTTCGAGAAGATTTCCCACAAGAAACACCCAGTCAAGGAGGACTTTTCAGGACTCGTTCAACGGGGAAACAGTGAAATCCGGCTTTTCCCAGGGCGACAAGGTC
>JBBSAR010000548.1:0-3020 GCA_038252125.1 Desulfatiglandales bacterium | reverse complement strand
TGCTGAAAGCAAGCGTGCTGCGGAAACCATGTGTATGGCCTGGGGATTGCAGTTTGGAGTTCCGGCAAAGATTGCGAGGCTTGGGCATACCTATGGTCCCGGAATGGATCTGGAGGATGGAAGGGTTTTTGCTGATTTCACATCCCAGATCATTTATGGTAAAGACATTGTTCTGAAAAGCCAAGGCACCGATTTTCGGCAGTTTTGCTATCTCAGTGATGCGGTGGCAGGACTCCTGACAATCCTGTTAAAGGGCATGAACGGCGAATCTTACAACCTGGTCAATGTGAAGGCTGAAATACGGATTGCGGATCTGGCGCAAATCCTTTGCGGATTATTTCCTGAGAAAAAACTCAATGTTGTCAGGCTTCCCGGGGTTGCCATTTCTCCAGAGAAGACTGGGATCCGGGTGGATATTGAAAAAATTACAAGAATTGGGTGGTGTCCCCGGGTCGGGATCGAAGAAGGTTTCAAACGTACGGTGGATTCTTTTGTATCTCACCCTTGACCCCTTGTATCTGATCAGCACATGATGAAGGCAGCCTAATCATGAGTGCTGAATCCCTCTATCAAAAGTCCGGACCGCAGACCTCTCCGGAATTTTTGCGGCGGTTGTGTCCTGTCTGCGGCGGGGCAAATAAGAAGACCCTATACCGGCAGGAATTTTCGGGTCTTTCCCAAGGAAGTTTTCTGCACAGTTATGATGTCTGCGTCTGTGGTCAATGCGGGATGGGTTATGCCGATGGCCTGCCTGATGCCTCCGAGTTTGATCGTTATTATGCAGAAATGTCCCAATGGGAATTCCAGGATAATCAAGGCATTGAATCCCCCAAGGATACGGAACGTTTCAAAAAAATCGCATCCTATTTCAGTAAAAACGAGCTGGCCGCCGAATCTCCTATTCTGGACATTGGTTGTGCCACGGGCGGATTGCTGGCGGCCTTTAAAGCGCGAGGGTTCCAATCTCTTTCAGGCCTTGACCAGTCATTGAAATGTTCCGAACTGGCCGGCAAAAATTACGGCATTCAGGTTAAAACGGGAACAGTAAAAGACTTGCCGGATCTGCAAGGCCCTTTCGGATTGGTCACGCTTTCTGGAGTTCTTGAACATTTGTATGACCCCGCAACGGCTATCGCAGATATCCGCAGCCTTCTATCAGATGAAGGCCTTTTCTATGTCAATGTTCCAGATGCTGAAGGTTTTGTGGATCACATGGATGGTCCTTATCAACAGTTTAGTATTGAGCATATCCTTTTCTTCACGACGGCCTCCCTTGTCAATCTGATGAAAATCAACGGGTTTGAACCTGTCAGGCTGATCCGAGGAGCCGTGCCTTATACAAGGACTTACCAATATCCGGTGATAGAAGGAATTTTTAAAAAAATGTTGCCCTCGGCATGGGAAAAGGAAGTCTCGACCAAAGCTGCTTTACAGGAATACATTTGTGTTTCGGAGAAGGTGGCAAAAATAATCGAGCAACAGCTAGAGCGGTTGGCAAAGAGTGGTGATCCTGTTCTGGTCTGGGGGGTTGGAACCAATACCCAGCGTTTGATGGCATCCAGCCCTCTGAAGCGCGCGAATATCGTCGCTTTTGTTGACTCCAATATCCACTACCACGGAAAAGAGGTGGAAGGCCGGCCGATCCTTTCTCCCCACGAAATACAATCCGGTCTGCATCCTATTTTGATCGCTTCATTTATTTTTAGGGAAGAAATTGAACATCAGATCCGTGAAAAGCTTGGATACGACAACCAACTACTGTTTTTGGGAGAGGATTAAGATGCGTTCCGGAGAAAAAGTATAGTGAAGAAAGAAAACGAAAGCCCTTCCGTTTTGGGACGGATACACCAAAAATGGACAACTGGAGAAATTGACAAGTATCAATATTCAGAGCAGCTCCATGCGAACCACATGCTTTTCTTTGATTATGCGGCATGGCTTCAAGACACCAGAATTGAGGAAATTCAGATCAGCAAAACGGGTGTCTATTTGATTATCGCAGACGGATTAAAATTTAGTCTGGATGCTGAAGATCACTATGTGGCGCCCGTTCAGCTTTTAAATTTTGGCGATTATGAACCGTTTGAGCGGGAGATTCTGTTCCATATCGTGGCCCCGGGCATGACGGTATTTGATATTGGTGCGAACACCGGTTGGTATGCATTGCTCATCGGCAAAAAGATCCCGGAGTGCAGGATTTTTGCCTTTGAGCCTTTGCCTGCCACTTTTGGGAAGCTCAGGCAAAATATCGTTTTAAACGGGCTTCCCAATGTAAAAGCCTTCAACTATGGCCTTTCTGACAAAGACGAGGAAAAGACTTTTTATTTTTCGCCGGAAATTTCCGGAGCTGCTTCAGGTGCCGACATACTAGGCAGACAATCGGTGAGGACAGAAACATGCAGGGTAAGAAGACTTGATGATGTTCGTCGGGAAAATGCAGTCTGTGTGGATTTTATCAAATGCGACGTAGAAGGTGCCGAGCTGTTTGTGTTCCAGGGTGGCATGGATTGTTTTAGAGAGGATAAGCCTATTGTTTTTTGTGAAATGTTGCGCAAGTGGAGCGCTAAATTTAACTATCACCCGAATCAAATCATCAACATGTTTAGACAACTTGGTTATCAGTGTTATGCCGTAAGCGGGAGGCGGTTGGAGCGGGTGTTTGAAATGGATGAAGAGACGCTGGCGACAAACTTTATGTTCCTCCATGAGGAGAAGCATGCCTCATTAAAATCACACCTGAAAGACAAGGGTCTTCTTGCGGAACTGGGTGATAAAAAACGGGCACAACATTTATGAAAATCATTTCCGTTGTTACAGGAACTTACAACGAAGAAGATAATATTGGGGAATTCTGTCAAAGAGTTAATGCAGTTTTTGAGAAACTGCCGGGTTATCGTTACGAAATTATCGTGATCGATAATTCCTCTCAAGACGGAACTGTGGGGGTTTTGCGGCGACTGGCCTCCACGGATCCGCGTATCAAAGTGATCTTGAACGCCCGCAATTTCGGGCCGATCCGA
>JBBSAR010000547.1:0-3021 GCA_038252125.1 Desulfatiglandales bacterium | reverse complement strand
AGATCATATCCCCTTCTTTTGTAACATCCTTTTTTTGTGTCAGCGTGATAAGGGGGACATGGTTCTCCTGGGCTTTTCTGGCAGTTTCCAGTGCTGTTTTACTCGAAAGGGGTCCTATGACCGCAATAACCTTCTCTTTATTGATCAGGTCCTCCAGTCCCGCCAGAGCCTCTTCCGGTTTTCCGCCGGTATCTTTGATGACCAGTTCCAGCCCGTTGTCTCCTCCGGCGTTAGCTTGAAGACCCATGGCCAGTTCAATGCCGTGAAGCACTTCTTCGCCGTAAATGGAAAATTCTCCAGTCAGGGGCAAAAGGCACCCTATTACAGAACGTTTGACCGATGCCTCGCCTTTTATGCGCGCCAACAGTTCATTCCCGGCAGAAATCCAATGTTCGTCCGCTGAGGATTGAATCAACGCCGTTGCGGCTGATTTTGCCAAGTTCAATTCCCCTTGATCGCTATAGAGGGAAACCATTCTAAAATAGATGATGGGGGCAAAAGGCGTTCCCGCGGCAGTGAGGGCCATGGGTTCAAGCAATGAAGGGGGGCTCTCCGATACGAGCTGGTTCAACTTATTATCAAGCACGGCCAATTCATCCGGATGACCAGCGCACTGTTTTCTTGCTTCCATCCACCACGCAAAGGCTTCAAGCTTATCCTTGAGTTCCGAGTAATTGTCCCCCAATAAAACCTTCACGTTACACTGCAGGGGATCTTGTGGATATGCTCCGATCCATTCCATCAACCTGTCCACCGATTGTTGATAATTTCCCAAGGTGAAAAGGATGCTCGCAATCTGGTATTTGACCCGGGCTATCCAGGTGTAGTCCGGGTATAGGTTCTCGATTTTCTCAAGCGCAGTCAGGGCTTCTTTTTCCTGGTGCAGCTTCGTGTGGATTTCCGCTATTCGCTGCAATGCAAAGACCAGTTTCCGATTCCCCGGATTTTTTTTGATGAAAGCGTCATAATTCATGAGAGCTTTTTCCAATTCACCCCTTTCCAATTGCGATTCGGCGGTAATGAAAAGGTCTGCCGTCATCGGTTCAACCTGCCTGGGAGCCGTGACTTTTGGTTGGCATCCGAATAGAAAAAAGGCTATCCCCACCAGGATGGCGGGGACAGCCTTTAGGAACGGGGGCATTCTGCCGATCACTTCTTGACTTCCTCGAAATCAGCATCGACAACATCGTCGTCTTTTGCATTACCCTCCGAGGTATCAGCCTGTGGGCCACCTCCCTGCGGCTGATCCTTGGCTGCATTGGCATACATGATTTCCGCCAGTTTATGTGACGCTTGGGTCAGTTCTTCCGTCAGCCGTTTTATTTCATCAAGATTATCTCCGGAAAGGGCTGTCTTGAGCTTTTCTATGGCGCTGCTAACGTTTTCCTTTGTTGCGGCGTCAATTTTATCTCCCACCTCTTTTACGGATTTTTCGGTGGAGTAGACGAGGGCATCCGCTGAGTTCCGGGCATCTATCAGTTCACGTTTCTTCTTATCTTCTTCGGCATGAAGTTCCGCATCCTTGATAAGTTTTTCAATCTCCTGTTCACTGAGGCCGCTGGACGCGGTGATCTTGATGGACTGTTCCTTACCGGTTCCCATATCTTTTGCGGACACATTTACGATTCCATTGGCGTCAATGTCAAAGGTGACCTCGATCTGGGGAACGCCTCTCGGGGCGGGAGGAATGCCCACCAGTTGAAACCGGCCCAATGTCTTATTATTTGAGGCCATTTCCCTTTCACCCTGCAGCACATGTATTTCCACCGCCGGCTGACTGTCGGCCGCAGTGGAAAAGATCTGGCTTTTTTTGGTGGGGATCGTCGTATTCTTTTCAATGAGTTTCGTGAAGACGCCTCCAAGGGTTTCGATGCCCAGGGAGAGTGGCGTCACGTCAAGCAGCAGCACATCTTTGACATCACCCTTTAGTACCCCGCCCTGAATAGCCGCACCTACCGCGACCACTTCGTCGGGGTTCACCCCCTTGTTCGGCTCTTTTCCAAAGATCTCCTTTACTTTTGCCTGTACCTTCGGCATCCGGGTCATGCCGCCTACGAGAATAACCTCATCAAGATCTTTTGCGCTCATGCCCGCATCTCTCAAGGCGGTATTGCAGGGGCCGGTAATCTTGTTGATGAGGTCTTCAATCAAGTCCTCCAGCTTGGCGCGGTTCAGCTTGATATTGAGATGTTTGGGGCCGCTGGCATCTGCTGTGATGAAAGGCAGGTTGACATCCGTCTCCATAGAGCCGGACAATTCTACCTTGGCCTTTTCCGCCCCTTCCTTCAACCGCTGAAGGGCCATTTTGTCTTTTCTCAGATCAATTCCCTGATCTTTCCTGAATTCGTCCGCCAGGTATTCGATAATTCTGAGATCAAAGTCTTCTCCCCCCAGGTGGGTATCCCCATTGGTGGATTTGACTTCAAAGACCCCTTCTCCAATTTCGAGGATAGAGATATCGAATGTGCCGCCTCCCAAGTCAAACACCGCAATTTTCTTGTCGCCTTTTTTGTCGACGCCGAAGGCCAGGGATGCCGCGGTGGGCTCATTAATAATTCTCTCCACATTAAGCCCTGCAATACGTCCTGCATCCTTGGTAGCCTGTCGCTGGCTGTCGTTAAAATAGGCGGGTACGGTAATGACTGCATCCGTGACCGTTTCTCCAAGGTAGTCTTCCGCGGTTTCCTTCATTTTTTTGAGGATCATAGCCGAGATTTCAGCCGGGCTGTAGTTTTTTCCGTTTATGACGACATCCGCGTCACCATTTGCAGCCTTCCCGATTTTGTAGGGCAGCACTTTGATATCTCTCGTGACTTCATCCGAAGTGAATTTCCTTCCAATGAGTCTCTTGACGGCAAAGACCGTATTTTCAGGGTTGGTAACCGCTTGCCTCTTGGCCGTCTGTCCTACAAGCCTTTCTCCACTGTCCGTAAAAGCTACAATAGAAGGCGTTGTTCTGCTCCCTTCCGCGTTGGCGATTACCACAGGTTCTCCGCCTTCCATCACGGCGACACAAGAATT
>JBBSAR010000546.1:0-3023 GCA_038252125.1 Desulfatiglandales bacterium | reverse complement strand
GATATCGGAACAGTGCACGGCCCCGCACATGTTGAGACAGCATGCCATGGATACCCTGACCTGGGCGGGAAGGGTCATCCCCTGGAAATGGTCGAAAAGCTCGTCCATCACGGCCTTTACCATACTGGAGGCATCGGTTGCCGGCGTATGGCAATGGATGTATCCCTGGGTATGGATGATATTAGTGACACCGGCGCCAGTCCCACCAATGGGGAATTTGTAGCTTCCGGAAACGTGCTTGCGGCTTTGCAGGTCTTTCTTGAGAGCCTCCATCTTGCTCTGGGAGTCCGTCATGAACTCGATATTGTTTCGGGTGGTAAAACGGACAAACCCGTCGCAATATTTGTCGGCGATATCACAGATTTCCCGGATATTTTCAACGGTCATGAATCGACAACCGCCACACCGTACGGTGAAGACTTTGTCGCCGCCTTCCGCAACATGCACGAGGATACCCGGCTCCAGGATATCGTGATACAGCCATTTTCCATAGTTATTCTGAATAACAGAAGGAAAATACTGCCAGAAATGCCTGGGGCCGAGGTCCGTAAGCCTGTTTTCCATCGGTTTTTCAGGATTGTAGAGTCCTAATTTTTCAGTAGATAATGCCATTATTATTGCCTCCTATCTTGCATGTCTGGATCGGTATTCGTTGATGTCGCGGTCCCATCCACCGGGTACATCTTCCTCTTTCCAGAAGATGTAGGGGTTGCTCCTCGGTTCTCTTACCATCTGCGGCATGGCTGGAATCTCCAGAACCTCCAACAGTCTGGCAATGCCCTGCCGTTGGATAAGCTCTCCCAGACGTTCACGGTTCTTCCCTTCTTCCGGCCACCATTCCCATATCTTTTCAACAACTGCCTTGATATTGTCATAGGGGGCCTCGCATTCCATGAAAGGAATGGTCAGCACGGACATCTGGGCGCCGTCAAGGATAGGAGCCTTGGCGCCGAACAGAATGCTTACGCCCGTTTCGGTTCCCGGCCTCAAGGCCCTCGGCATAACGTTGATGCAATGCATGCAGCGGGTGCATTCCTTGTCGTCGATCATGAGTTTTCCGTTTTCCGTCCACATGCAGTTGGTGGGACAGAGATTGATGACTTCTTTGTCAAGATCGAATTTGCCCCAGTCTTTCCCTGCATGAGCGCCGGCATTGGGAGCAAACTCCCCGCCGATGTAGGCCTTCACGGCTTTCTGATCGATGCGGATGTTGTCTCTCCAGGTGCCGATGAACGACATGTCCGACCTGGCGATGGAAGCTACGCAGCCGTTGGGACATCCGTCAAATTTGAATTTGAATTTATAAGGGAATGCAGGCCGATGAAGCTCATCCTGATAGAAGTGGGTCAACTCGTAGCACATAGCCTGGGTGTCAATACAGGACCACTCGCAACGGGCTTTTCCAATACAGCACGAAGGGGTGCGAAGGTTGGATCCGGATCCACCCAGATCCTGCTGAAGGACGTGTGTCAGTTCATAGAAGATAGGCTCCAACTGCTCGGTAAAGGTTCCAATGCAGACCATGTCGCCGGTGGAACCGTGCAGATTCATCATGCCGCTGCCCCTGAACTCCCAGAGGTCGCAGATGCATCGCAGGTAGTCGCTGCTGTAAAACTTACTGGCCGGCTGGTTTATACGCATGGTATGAAAATGGGCAATGGAAGGAAATCTGTCCGGAAGGTCCGAATACCTGCCGATAACCCCGCCGCCGTAACCAAAAACCCCGACAATGCCGCCATGTTTCCAGTGGGTCTCGCCTTCGTCAAAAGAAACCTGGAGCTGACCCAGCAAATCTTCGACCACATCCCTTTCAATCATCATTCGATCGTCAGCGAGTTTTCTTCTGTGAAGGGCCTCTCTTTTTGCATCCGCCACAAAGCTCGGCCACGGGCCTTTTTCCAGCTCGTCCAGATCCGGGATTTCATGCTTGCACTTGAATGCCTTGAGCTCTTCTTCCGTATAATTATTCAATTCTTCGTCGGAATAGATTCGAAGCTCATCATATTTCAATATTTTTTGTACTTCGTTTGGTTCAAAAGCCATTAGACATGCCTCCTTCAGCTGTTATAAAAAAATTGCATTTCAAGGAATACTTCAAAAAGGACCTCCTTTGCCGTCACCTCCTCCCCAAAATGATCCTGACCGTCCTCAAATCAAAAAAGTTGTTTCCCTTCAAATTCTTGGCCAATTATCTGAAATTAAAAGCAGTCTGTCTTCATAATTCCTTGGGAAAGTTTTAATTAGTTACTTTTTCAGATAGTTAAGGTTTGATTTATAATCAAAAGGCTGGCTGGATGTCAATAAAAAAACCGGTGTATACGGCTTCTTTTTTATTGACAAAACCTTTACGTCCATGGTCCTTATCAGCATTTTGGTTATCATGCAATTTTGGGTTAGGCGACATGCAACCGCGAATTATCATATCGGCCCTTAAGGGCGGCTCAGGAAAAACGATCGTATCTTTAGGACTCGCCTCTGTGTGGAAAGAAGAGGGACGTCGGGTAACTCCTTTTAAAAAGGGACCCGACTTTATAGACTCGGGGTGGCTTCACTTCGCAGCCGACAATAAATGCTACAATCTGGATCCCTTCCTCATGACGCAGGAACAGATCATCCAGTCGTTTGTTTCGCGATCAGCGGGGGCGGACATCTCCATTATTGAGGGAAACAGGGGTCTTTTTGATGGTCTCGATATCGATGGCTGCTGCAGCACCGCCGAACTGGCAAGACTTCTCGAAACCCCGGTCTTGATTATCCTGGATGTATCCATGACAACACGCACCATCGCCGCCGTGGTGAAGGGATGCCAGACATTCGATCCCGAGTTGTCTATAGCGGGAGTGATCCTGAACAGAGTGGCAGGTTCACGCCAGGATAGCCTGATCAGGGGAGCCATCGAAAAATATTGCGGCCTTCCGGTTGTCGGGTCCATTCCCAAACTGCGGGATAGTCCTTTCCTGGAAAGACATATGGGTCTCGTACCCCATCAGGAAAGGAAACATGCGCAAAAGGCCATTTCCTGG
>JBBSAR010000545.1:0-3024 GCA_038252125.1 Desulfatiglandales bacterium | reverse complement strand
TTTCACCGTTCAGAACGACCCCGTCGTTGAACGTACGGAGAAATTCCTGGACATCCTTGAAGAATACCAGAACAAACTACTGGACCCTCGGGCAACCTTACGGGACATCCATCCTTTGATTGAAAGAATGGAAACCGAAAAGGAAAAGCTGACCCCGGTCCTCCATTCACTCTCACCCGGAGATGGGCTGAAAGAGATCCTCAACGACGCCTTGGTCACATCTTCCCTGGAGGTCATAAAATTTAAGCGAGGTGATTATCTTGATTCCTGATACCCTGACTTTGCTGGTTGTAATTTCTTGTTTATTTTCCACTCTTCAAATTATGATAGATAATCGCGGTATATTCGCAAGCCCACGTAGACTCCTACCATGCTTGCGAGGATGCTCATAACGTATGCAGTGGTAAATCCGATTTTTGCACCGATCCACCAACCTATCCAACCGAATGCAGTTACGCCGATAATAATGCAGAGCTTCTTCATGATTTCCTCGATGATCTTGTATCCGCTTTTGCGGCAAACATCCCTGCTATGGTCTGGCCCAGTTGTTTCATGTGACGGTGCACATCGGTGATTTCCCGGCCCGGATAGTTTCGATAGGTGATAAGAATACCATTGAGGGAGGCAAAAAAGGCATGAGATAGAATCCGGGGATTGCCGGTCGGGTTCATTTTTTTAAAGAGACGGTCAAGCTGGTCCAAGAGTCTCCCTTCTATGCTATTGAGGGTTTGGATCGATTCCTTGTTCAGCACCCCATCCAGCATAAAATGGGTCATCATTCGAAAATAGAGATCGTTTTCGATGAGGTATTCCAAAAAGATGCCCGCTATGAGCTCCACCGTGACGTCATCCCGGTCAAGCAGGGGATTGATTTTCTTTTCAATTTTATCGGCGCCCCGTATCAATGCAGCCAGAAATAAGGATTCCTGATCCGGAAAATACCGATAGATGGAAGAGAGGGACACCCCGGATTCCCGTGAAATGTCCCTCATACTCACCTTTGGGAAAGGTTTAGTGGCAAATACCCGTTCAGCAGCGTCCACCAACAACTCTTGTCGAGTTTTTTTCTCTTTTTCCCTGAGCTTCTCAAGTGGCGTCTTTTTCATGGACTCACCCGTGTGTCGTTTTTAAAGGGGAAATGCCTTTTCCACCTCTGCCATGGCCAGATCCTGATAGGCATGGGTCAGATCGTGGCAAAAGCGGTCCCAACGCATACAGACATCCAGGGTTTTTTCGTCCGGGGCCACCAGGCTTGGGTGTGCCACCAATTCTTTCACTTCCGTCTGGAGCCGGGATACCACCACGGCATCGCCTCCTTCGAGCATCCTGTCGATGGCCTCTGAAGGGTCATACCATTTAGACACCCGCTGAAAATCCCGGTGTATCTGGGTAAGCAGTACATTCCGGGGACCTTCCCAGAGTTCGTTGATGGCGGAATCCCGGTAGAGTCTGGGCAGGAAGGAAAAATCTTCCATCACCCCGTGGCCGCCAAAGATCGACATCCCTGTACGAATCACATCGGTGCAATCCCAGGATGCCGTAATTTTTTGGAGCATGACCAATTGCCGGACGTTGAATCGCCGTTTTTTCATGGCCGAGGGTTCGTCGGCTTCCAACCCCTTTTGAAGCCCGCCCTCCAGGGATAGGAAATCTTTGTAAAGCTTAAAGGCGCCGGCAGTGGTTCGTTTGGCCATGGTTTCCATTTCCCTGAGCTGCCCCCTGACCAGGGGAAAATCGCCGATGGTTAACCCAAAGGCGGACCGTTTGCGACTGTAGGCTGTGGCTTCCCGGGTCGTCCGGGTCATGAAGGCCGCGGCGGTAATGCCCACGGTAAGGCGGGAATAGGTCAAAACAATACCCACTACGTTGGCAACCCCCTTTTCCAGAGGCCCGACGGGATAGGCCACCGCCCCATTATAGGAAATCTCACCTGTTGTTAACTCACTGGTTCCCATTTTCCATTTGATCCGGTTGATGGTATAACCATTTCGGATTTCTTTTTCCTTGTTGCCGTCCAGCCATGCCGGCGCCACAAAGAGAGCGACTTTTTCACTGCCCCGCGGTTTGGCCGTGACCACGGCATAGTCGGCATGGGTTGCCGAACAGAAAAACTTATCTCCGAATAGTCGCCAGACGCCGTTCTCTTCCACGGCTTCCACCAGGTTCGCCGGCACATCAGATCCCCCTTGTATTTCCGAGAGATATTGGGAACCGATGGCCATATTGCCGTTGATGCCCTCCTTGCAATGGGTGAGTATCTGTTTTAATTCAGGGGTGTCGGCATAGCATTCCAGCAGGGCCACCAACCCCTCCGTACAGGTGACGGGACAAGCGATGCAGGCCTCTCCGTTCTGGTAAATCAAGTACATTTTCACCAGTTTTTCAAAGGGAGAAGTGGTGTCCGCAAACAGTTTTTCGCCAAAGACTTCCTCTTCCAGGATCAATGTTTCCAAGGGACGCACAATGCGATCGATGCGGTGGTTGTGACCGTCAAAGTGAAGGATATAGGGCCGTTTTTCCGGGACGGCCGCCGCTTCGGAAAGTTCCTTCCAACGAAGAGATACCTTTGGGGAAATCTCCTTTGCGGCTTTGTCCAGTTCAGGCCATTGATCTTCGGCATAATATTGAATCACTTTTTGGAAAAACAGATCTTCTCCGTAAAAATCGGCACTGTTCCGCCATTGGAGAAACTCGTCGAATGAATAGGGATTTTCAGGATCCGGTAAGGTCATTTGATCTCTCCTTTAAGACAGCCGGTCCCGTAAGGACCGTTTTAAGACTTTGCCCAGGGTATTTCTCGGGATTTCATCAATGAACGTGATCTCTTTGGCACATTTAAATCCAGCCAGATTCTCCCGGCACAATTCAAACAAATCGGCTTCCACCATCGTTGCCCCAGCTTTTTTCACCACAAAGGCCACCGGGATTTCTCCCCACTGCTCGTCAGGTTTCCCCGCCACGGCCACATCCGCCACATCAGGGTGCCCAAGGATAACCGATTCAATTTCAGCCGGGTAAATGTTT
>JBBSAR010000544.1:0-3028 GCA_038252125.1 Desulfatiglandales bacterium | reverse complement strand
GGTCAACATGCTGAATGATAAAAGATGTTAACCTTTGCATGTCAGCGTAAATAAACTTGTCTTTCCAATTGATTAGTCGCAGGTTTTTGAAAACCTCACAACATTTAGACTTATGCGAAAATTCCTTTAAAGTCCCCCTTTAACAAAGGGGAATTCAGGGGGGGTTGTTTCAATCTATTCACGACGGAGGCACAATATTATTCCGTTATTCGTTTCGGCTCCCCGGGGTCCAAAGCCGTAAAGGGGGAAAGTGAAACAGTCTTGATCACGGCGAAAACGGGTTGGCCTGCCCCTATGTTCATCTCTCTGCATGATTTCATGGTGATCTTCGCCACAAGAGGGCAACCCACATCCAGGCCCACGGACGCAAAAGCCCCATCGTCATCAATCACGTGCGTGACCACGCCGGGGAAGATGTTTTGGAAACTGCTTTGAATCGGCTTTTCAAGAGCAATGGCAACACTCCGGGCCGGTATGCGAATGCGCACGGATGCTCCGGGCGGGGTGGATATCCGCCTCGTCTTTAAGACGCCGCCGGGAAAGCGAAGGTGCGTCAATCCGTCGGCATCGTCGCTATCAACCACCTCCGCTTCTATTAAGGTCCCGTAGTCTTCATTCCCGAAATAAGGCCGCAGGTCCGGTCGTGAAATGAGCTGTTCGATCGGCCCGGAGGCCAGGGCCTGTCCCCTTTCAAGCACGACCATCCGGTTCGCCAGATGGAGTATCTCATCCATGGAATGCGTGACATAGAGGATGGGGATCGCAAACTCGCGGGACATGGCCATGATGAACGGCAGGACCTCATTCTTGCGGTTCGCGTCCAGGGATGCCAGGGGTTCATCCATGAGCAGCAATGCGGGACTGGCCAACAGGGCGCGGCCGATGGCCACTCTCTGTTTTTCGCCGCCGGAAAGCGTTGCCGGTCTGCGCGAAAGAAGAGGAGCGATTCCGAGAAGTTCCACCACCTGATCGAAATCTACATAGCGCTGCTTTGCAGGTGTACGATGCATACCGTACGTCAGGTTCGATTTCACCGAATAATGGGGAAGAAGACGTCCGTCCTGAAAGACGTACCCGACCCGGCGCTTTTCGGGGGGCAGGTTGATGCCTTGCTCCGAATCGAAAAGCACATGACCGTCGACAGCCACTCGGCCGGAATCGGGTTTGACCAGGCCGGCAACCATACTGACGATGGACGTTTTTCCGGCCCCTGAAGATCCGAAAAGGGCGGTCACCCCTGATGGGGCCCCCTGGAAAGCCGCAATGACGGTAAAATCGCCCTGTTTTCTTTTCAGATCAATTTCCAAAATTATCCTTTCAAACGCTTCGAAAATCGACGGGCGGCCATCTCTGAAAGGAACAGGGCAATCATGGCGACGACAACCGACACGACGCACAAACGCATGGCATTGGATTCGCCGCCAGGCATCTGCGTCAGGGTGTAGAGGGCCAGGGGCAGCGTCCTTGTCTCTCCGGGAATGTTGGATACAAAGGTAATGGTTGCCCCGAATTCTCCCAGACTTCTGGCAAAGGCCAGAATCATGCCGCTGATAATTCCCGGTGCAACCAGCGGGAGGGTCACTGTAAAAAAGACCCTCAGGGGTCCGGCGCCCAAGGTGCGGGCGGCCAACTCAAGCCCCTGATCCACACTTTCAATGGAAAGCCGCACCGCCCTCACCAGAAGCGGAAAGGCCATTACGGCGGCCGCCAGTGCAGCCCCTTTCCAGTTAAACGCCAGAGTCAGGCCCAGGTGATCCCGCAGAAAAGCTCCCAGGGGCCCTTTCCGCCCGAAAAGGATTAAAAGAACATATCCTGTGACAACCGGAGGCAGGACCAGCGGCAGGTGAACGATGCCGTCCAAAAGGCTTTTGCCCGGAAAATGCAGCCGCGCCAGGACCCAGGCGGCCAGAATGCCGACGGGCAGACTTCCCGCAACCGCCCACAAAGATACCCAGAGACTCAGTCGAAGGGCCTCCCACTCCATGGGTGTAAGTCCGGCTATATCGCTCATTTGACCGAAAAACCATATCGTTCAAAGACCGTCCTTGCCGCAGGCGAGCCGAGAAAGGCCATAAATCGCTCCACTGCCGGAGTCGCGCGATCCGCGACAACGGCCGCAGGATACACAATGGGAGAATGGGTTTCGGGCGGAAAAACCCCTGCAACACGAACTTTCCCCGAGATAGCGGCATCCGTGGAATAGACCAGACCGACCGGGACTTCACCCCGCTCAACCATTGCAAGGGCTGCCCGCACATCTTTCATGGCGGCCACCTTGTTCTTGACCTTTTCCCACACTTTCAGACGTATCAGGGCCTCCTTGCCATAAATTCCCGCGGGCACGTGTTCGGGATCGCCCATGGCCAGACGACCATCGCCCAAAAATTGCGCCAGCGGGAAATCGGGCTTGATGACTATATGTTTCACGCTGCTCTCGGCCGGTACGATCAAGACAATGCGATTGCCGAGCAAGTCAACCCGGCTGTTTGGCGCAATCATCTTTTGGGCCTCCAGATAATCCATCCACTTCTTATTGGCGGAAATAAAGATATCCGCCGGCGCCCCATTGTCGATTTGTTTGGCCAGGGTTGAAGAGGAGGCGAAGGAGATCCGCACCTTATCTTTCTGTTGATCCATATAGAGTTTTGCGATGTCGGCAATGGCATTGGTTGTGGATGCCGCCGCAAAAACAGTAACGGTTTCTTCTTCTATCGCCCCTGCGACAGGAGACAGATGCAACAAAAACAATAGCATGGCAATACCAATAGCAAGGCTGTTTCTTTTAAAATTTTTGCATTTCATCGAATATTTCCTTTCGCTCACAAAACTTTTGTTGGTTGCATATTCCATTATAGAATATTCGCTTTTCAAATTGCAATGGTTTTAAGAAGATCACTGTCAGAAAAAGATTCAGGTTCAGCTCCAAGGATGTTATGATTTGAAATTGCCGCGGACCAGGTCCCCTCGCTGCAACTACCGGACGAGATAATAGAAGAAGAACATGTTGGAGCATTGTTTTTTCTATGGC
>JBBSAR010000543.1:0-3036 GCA_038252125.1 Desulfatiglandales bacterium | reverse complement strand
CCCATCAATCCCATGTACAAGGAGAAAGAGCTTTCCTATCTCTGCAAAGATTCGGCGGCCAGGCTCCTTCTGACGCTGGACGAAATTGCCGGACGGCTGGATCTTTCTTTCCTGAAAGACATCTCCATTGAAAAGGTAGTGACCACTTCCGCTCTGGATTTGTTGCCCCCTGAAGCCGAAATTCCCGGGCTCCTCAAAGGGTTGAAAAAAATGAAGGCGCCGGGAACCGTGGACATGCTGGATTTGATCCGAACGTTTGACGGAAAGAAGGCCGATGATCCGCACATCACGCCCGAGGATGTGGCATATCTCACCTATACATCGGGGACGACCGGTCCTCCCAAGGGCGCCATGAATACCCACGGCAATATTGCCTTTAATGCCCGCGTATACCGGGAGATGCAACGGATCGGAGACAGTGATGTGATCCTGGGAGTGGCGCCCCTGTTCCATGTGACAGGCGAAGTGGCGCACATGGCAACGGCTGCCCTGACGGGGATTCCGGTCGTACTCTATTACCGCTTTGATCCCGCCGAAACACTCCGTCTGATTGAAAGATGGAAGGTGACGACCACTGTGGCTTCCATTACCGTATATATCGCGCTCATGAATCATCCCGACATAAAGAAAAGAGATCTCTCTTCCTTCGTCAAGCCTTACAGCGGGGGGGCGCCGGTATCGGAATCCATTGTGAAACAGTTTGAGGACCTTACCGGGCTTTATTTGTACAATGTGTACGGGATGACGGAGACCAATTCTCCTTCCCACATCGTTCCTCTGGGCAAAAGGGCCCCCGTGGATCCGGAAAGCGGGGCACTGTCCGTGGGGGTTCCCGTGCCCAATTGCGTCATGAAGATCATGGATCTGGAACAGGGAACCCGGGAGCTTGCCCCCGGTGAAGTGGGGGAAATTGTCGATTCCGGTCCCGTCGTTGTGCCGGGGTATTGGGAAAAGCCGGAAGAAACGGCCCATGCCATACGGGATGGCTGGCTGTATACCGGCGATGTGGGAAAGATGGATGAAGACGGCTGGTTCTACCTGGTGGATAGGAAGAAGGATATGATCGTGGCCTCGGGGTACAAGGTGTGGCCCCGGGATGTGGAAGACGTGATCTACCAGATTCCCGGCGTGAAGGAGACGGCGGTGGTGGGGATGCCCGATCCTTACCGGGGCGAGACGGTAAAGGCTTTTGTGGCCTTGAAGGACGGACTGTCCGAGGCGGTGACTCCGGAGGATATCATTGCATTCTGCAAAGCCCGAATGGCGGCATATAAATATCCGCGAGAGGTGGAAATCGTCGCCGAAATTCCAAAAACATTAACAGGCAAATTTCTTCGTCGCAGCCTGAGAGAAAGAGAAAAGGAGAAACCATGAAACTTGTAAATGGCGCTGAATATATGGAGAGCCTGCGTAGTCTGCATCCCAGGATCTTCTACAAGGGCGAAAAGATTGATGACGTGACCACCCATCCCGCCACGGCCCCCCATGTGCGTGCCGCCGCCATGACCTATGCGCTGGCCGGAGACGAGGAATTTAAGGACTTGGCATTGGCCACGTCCCACCTGACCGGAAGGACCATCAGCCGTTTTACCCACGTTCATCAGAATGTGGAAGATCTGATAAAGAAGGTGAAAATGCTGCGCGTGCTGGGCCAGAAAACCGGGACCTGCTTTCAGCGGTGTGTGGGTTTTGACGGGATCAATGCCACCTATTCGGTAGCGTACGAAATCGACGAAAAATTCGGCACCGACTATTTTGAACGCTTCAAAAAATGGCTGATACGGATACAGGATGAAAACCTCATGGTGGTGGGCGCCATGACCGATCCGAAAGGCGACCGGGCTAAAGGACCGGCCGACCAGGCCGATCCCGATCAGTACGTTCACGTGGTGGAAAGAAAAGATGACGGCATCGTGATTCGCGGGGCGAAACTCCATATGACGGGCGCTGTAAATTCCCACGAGATCCTGGTGATGCCCACGACAGCCATGGATGAGCGCTCAAAAGATTACGCCGTGGTCTGCGCCATACCTATTAATGCACCCGGAATCACCATGATCTTCGGCCGCCAGGCCAGTGATGATCGGAGGGACAAATTAGAGCGGATCGACGTGGGAAAACCTTCCTTCGGGAACGTGGGGGGGGAGGCGGTCATCGCCTTTGAAGACGTGTTCGTCCCTAACGAGAGGGTCTTTATGAATGGAGAAACGGCGTTCGCCAGCCCCCTCGTGTACCGGTTCGCCGCCCATCACCGCGCCAACTACGGGGCCTGTAAGACCGGTCTGATGGATGTGCTGACAGGCGCGGTCAGTTATCTTGCCCAGATCCAGGGCACCGCGGGGGCCTCCCATGTGAAGGACAAGGTGACGGAGATGATTCATCTGTGCGAAACCCTTTACTGTTCATCCATTGCCTGTGCCGCGGAGGGCCAGCCCACACCATCGGGCGCCTACCTGGTGGATACGATGCTGGCCAATGTCTGCAAGCAGAACGTGACACGATTTCATTTTGAGGTGGCCCGGTTGGCCCTGGATCTGGCGGGCGGATTTATCGCCACGCTTCCCAGTCAGTACGATCTGGAAAGCGAGGAAATCGGCCATCTCGTCAGAAAATATTTCTCCGGGGTGGAAGGCATCCCCACGGAACATCGCATCAAAATTGCGCGTTTGATCGAGGCCATGACAGGAGGTACGGCCCTGGTGGAATCAATGCACGGGGCGGGTTCGCCCCAGGCGCAGCGGGTGATGATTTTCCGCGAGGGGGATCTGGCAAAAAAGATCAAACTTGCCAAAGCCCTGGTTGGAATACCTGCTAAGGATAAGTGAGTAGCGGCGAGTAACGAGTGACATGGATCGATGATTTTAGCCGTGAAAATCTGAAAGATGAAAATTTTAGCCTGATTTCAGCCCTGTATCTTCTGAAAGGAAAACATGAAAATAAAATGGTTGGCCGGGGGCGTGCTCCTGGTCGTTCTTCTGCTGTATGCGATCTTTTCTATTTACCCGGACTGGCTGTGGTTCCAGAGCCTGGGATTTT
>JBBSAR010000542.1:0-3039 GCA_038252125.1 Desulfatiglandales bacterium | reverse complement strand
GGCCTCGGTCTGCTGAGCAGCCGGAGTGACACCCCACTGCGCGGCGGCACACCATGTCGCTGCTCCCCACGGTCCAAAACCAAAGGAGGCACAGGTGTTGGTCGCAACGATTTCTTTCTCTGAATCAAATAGTCGTTTGAAAAAGGGTAACTCTAAACCAAGAGGGAAAGAATAGGGTGAGGGCCGTATTTCAACACAGGGATGACAGTATTTTTGGTAATGGGAGTAAGGCTGGAAGTGAAATGGATTGATCCTGATTGAAAGCTACATCGGGAGGGATAGTCGGAACTCCAATTGAATCGCTCCTGTAGTCTGGCTCAGATGGCTCTTGATCTGAAAGCCTCTGTCCTTTTTAAAGAAACCAGGTATCAACCAGATACGGCAGAAATTCTGAGCACTCAAAATGCTTTGATACGACTTACGTTGGCCTTAATAACACTTCATTCAAATATTGATTGGATCGTCAGGGATTTGGGTTGCGATAGCCCGCGGTGATCTTATCGCTTATATTTGCGATTTATTGAGAATCCTTGAAATTCACTCACAGGCCAAAAACAGGAGGTAGGGCTTACAATATTGGGATTGCAACCGAGGACACCGACCTGATGATATTTTGCCTGTCACATATGTGGGGGTTGGCCAAGTTTTCACTTTAACGGTTGAAACCGAGCCTGAGATAGGTTGGAGATGTCAACTTTTTTTATGGGGGAGGGTTTTGTGCGAGATCCGTGAATGAAAAAAATATTGGAATGCGAAAAAATGGTTGACAGGCCCCATTTGACCATGGAATATTGTATACAAAAGACAATCATGGGAAGCTGTTAAGATGATCAAAGTAGAATCCATATCGGACAACGTCCGGAAATACCTCGCCGAGTGCATATTCAAGGGGGATTTTTGTCCGGGGCAACAGATCAAGGAACAGGAAGTCGCCTCTGAGTTAGGGATCAGTCGCCCTCCGGTACGGGAAGCGTTGAAATTGCTGGAAGGGGACGGGCTGATCGTTCGAAAACCCAACCATGGGGCCTTTGTTACCAGAATTACAAAAAAGGATGCCTGGGAAATCTACAGCCTGAAATCGGTTCTTTACGGCATGGCTACGGAACTGGCTTTTCCGCTCATTACGTCTGAAAACATAGAGCGCTGGGAATTCATTGTAGGCGAGATGGAAAAATGCGTCGCTGCCGATCCGCCGGACATCCTGGAATATCAGCGTCTCCATCAGGAATTTCATGATCTGATGATCGATGCCGCCGGTCACGAGCGTCTGAAAAAAGTTTCGGAAATGCTCCATAATCAGGTGAAGCATTTCAGTTCCAGGTCGCTCGTTCAAAAAGGGCACCTGGAGGATTCTCTTTTATACCATAAAAAGATCCTGGCCTCCATCAAACAGCAAGATGCTCAGCTCACCGTGAAGCTGACGAAAGATCACATTAGCATGGCGCTGGAATATTTGGGGGATTTAAAAGAAGAGGAAACGGAGGAAGGACTCATGGAAAAGATGCAGAAGCCTGTTGCAATGGCCTGAGTTTCTTGGCATCTTTTTCTTTATGCTTCGTTCTTCGAACATCGACCGGTTCGCTGGTGCGGGGAGACATCCTGTTTGTAATAACGTTCCAGCGTGTGAGGTTGTGAAGGAGTTGGTTTTCATCTTTTCGGGCATTTCTTATTAACACGCAGCAATAAAGGAGGTTGGCAATGAAGAAGTTTATCCTGGCATGTGTATTGGTTTCATTTGCGGCACTGTTTTTTGCCCCGACCGGTGTCATGGCCGGATCGGACGAGACAATCAACCTGAAATTCAGCACGTGGCATCCGCCCGCCAGCAGGGAAGTCCAGACCGTATGGAAACCGATGTTGGAAGAACTAAAGAAACGCAGCGGTGGAAGAATTACCTATACGCTCTACGCCGGCGGCGCTTTGGGAAAAGGTCCTGAGCACTTTGACATTGTTGCCAACGGCCTTTCGGACATGGGTTATTTTACGGCAACGTGGACCCCGGGAAAATTTCCCCTGACCGATGTGCTCTCTTTTGCCGCATGGGTTGACGGAAAGGATGTCTCCACGGATATCGGGAACAAGGTGTACAAAGAAGAGCTTCAGAAGGAGTTCCCCAATGTGAAGGTGCTTGAGCTGAACGGCTGCATCCAGGCGTTTCTTTGGACGACCAAACCGGTGAATTCCCTGGCAGACTGTAAAGGGCTGCGAATCAGGACTCCGGGAGGGATGCAGACCCAGTACATCAAGTCATTGGGCGCCGAGCCCGTATTCATGCCCCTTGGCGATGTGTATCTTGCCCTGGAGACCGGCACCATCGACGGACTCGTGACCTGTCCTCCGCTTGTTCTCGCCTTCAAGTTGTACGAGGTGGTGAAGTATGGCGTCGTTGCGACGTTCGGCTGTGTTTCAGAGGGCGTGGTTATGAATAAGAAAACATGGGAAAAAACTCCCGCCGATCTGCAAAAAATTATTGAAGACGTGGTCAGCAATCCTTTCCGCACCACGGGCGGTCTGACCCAGGGCGTCTATAAGACCATGATGAAGGAAATTGCGGATAAAGGGGTCAAGATGCACGAATTGTCGGCCGATCAGGCCGGTCTCTGGTTTGAAAAATTCCAGGATGTGACGAAGCAATGGGTGTCTGATATGGAGGCAAAAGGACTGCCGGCCAAAGAAGTAGTCATGGCTTATGACCGCGCGGCAACGGATGCCGGGGTTACCTGCGTGGCAATGCCTCCGGAGTGGAGAAAATAGGGTTCTGAAATGTTTAGAAAAGGCATCCAGAATATAGCGGTTTATCTCAGTTATGTGGGGATGTTTTTCCTGATTCCCATGATGTTGCTGACAACGGGGGATGTATTGGGACGGGCCATATGGTCCCGCCCCATCCCCGGGGCGATGGAACTTTCGAGCTATATCCTTTCCATTTTTATTCTCCTGGGAGTCGCCTATACCCACCAGGTGAAGGGACAGGTCAGGGTTACCATGCTGGTGAGCAGGCTTCCCCCGCGACTCGCGGTCATTTTGGAAATCCTGACG
>JBBSAR010000541.1:0-3047 GCA_038252125.1 Desulfatiglandales bacterium | reverse complement strand
GATACGATGCGGTTCACCTGTCGGTTCAGAAATTCCCTGTCGTGGGACACCAGGATCATGGCGCCCCGGTAGTTCTGAAGATATTGCTCCAGCCATCGAACGGAGGGCATATCAAGATGATTGGTGGGTTCATCCAGAAGGAGGAGGTCCGGTTTCCGATAAAGAAGACTTGCGAGGGCCGCACGCATTTTCCAGCCGCCGCTGAGCGCCGACAGGGGCATTTCGAACTGATCTACTTTGAATCCGAGGCCCAGCAGTATTTTCTCCGCTTCGTGAAGAGGAAATTCCAGATCGATCCGGTTCAGTTCATGGTGTATTTCGGCGATTTTTTTGCCTGCAAGGGCTTGATCTTCTTTATTGGAGCAGGAATCAAGCGCTTTTTCCGCCTGATGCAGCTTCTCGGTTAAATGGAGTCTGCCCGGAATGGATTGAAATACCGATCGAAGCAGAGAGTTCGATGATGTTTCCTGGATGTCCTGCGGAAGGTACCCCACACGAGAACCTTTGGAAATATTAACCGATCCATGATCGGGTGAAATCTCTCCCATGATGATCCTGAGCAGGGTCGTTTTTCCTGAACCGTTCGGCCCTACAAGGCCGATTCTTTCTCCTTGTTCTACACTGAAATTAACTTCATCAAAGAGCGTTCTTTCAAGGAAATGAAGGGATACTTTTATCGCGGTGACAAGACTCATTCCAATAACTTTTCATCTCATAGGGTTGTTTAGGTTTTCGTACCGTAGAATCAAAAATGCATGCCTCTATATAATCTTTTTTATTGTTTTGGCAAGGAATATGAAAATGGAACAACCGTTCTTATGAGGAGCCCGGGGCCATGGAAGAAAAGCCATAAGGACAATTCAATTGCAGTGGAAACCTTGTTTTGTTGGCGGCTTGGTGGTAGCATGCATCTTAGAGTCGGATTTGTGTTGTGTACCCCATTGATTCTATTCATGGAGGAGATCGATTATGGAACCCATGCAGCAAACATTAGGACAGGCTATTGGAGAAACCGCGGAAAAATTTTCCAATAATGACGCAATCGTTCATTCTGAAACCGGGGTGAGATACCACTACGGACTCCTGTGGTGGGAAGTGGAAAGAGCTGCCAGGGGATTCATGAAATTGGGGGTCGGGAAAGGGAGCCGGGTCGCTCTCTGGGGTCCGAATATCTCAGAGTGGATTATTTCCATGCTCGCACTTGCGAGAATCGGGGCGATTTTCGTGCCCATCGACCAGGATATCGACCAGGCACAGCTCAAGGTCTTATTGGATCAGCCTGAATGCGAGTTGATTGTTCTCACTGCCGGACTTGAAGCCGATGCGTATTTGGGGGCTGTTATGGAAGTTCGGGACGAACTGGCCGGTCTGAAAAATGTGGTTTTGATTTCCGACAAATCGTTTAACGGCGCCATTCCGTGGAGCGAGTTGACGGCAATGAGTGAAGATATTCGTCGAGAAGACTTCATGGAAGCTGAAGGGAGGGTCAAGCCGGAAGATCCTGTTGCGATTATGTACACCTCGGGCACCACCGGAACACCTAAAGGGGTAGTGGTGAATCATCTGGGGTTGTTGAATAAGTGCCTGGCATCCACGAGACGTCAGGGGATTACGGACCAGGATCGATTATGCCTCTTTTTCCCTCTATTTCACATGTTTGGAAATACCTGCATCGCCCTTTCGGGATTATTGAGAGGGGCTTCCCTCGTGATGCCTTGCAAGATCTTTGATCCACGGAGAATTCTGCTTGCCATTCACGAAGAAAAATGTACGGCTGTGTATGGTTCTCCTTCCATGTTGACGGGGCTTTTGCAACACGCTGATTTCAGCCTGAAGAGGTGGGATACGGTCAAAAAGGGTATTGTGGGTGGGGCGCCATGCCCTGAAAAGCTCATGAGGAGACTGGTCGAAGAGATAGGTATTTCCAGCCTTACGGTCGGATACGGGATTACGGAGACGTGCTCCTGGGTGACCATGACCGATCCGGGTGACCCGATTGCCCTGCGGGTGAGTACTATCGGCAGGGCACTTTCCTGCAATGAGGTGAAGGTTGTGGATCCAAGAACGGGTGAGGATTTATCCGATGGACACCAGGGGGAGCTATGTACACGCGGGTTTCTCATGAAGGAGTATTACAAGATGCCCGGGGCTACCGCGGACGCCATAGACAAAGAAGGATGGTTTCACACCGGGGATATGGGGGTGAGAGATGAAAAAGGATATTTCAGGATTACCGGCCGCCTGAAAGATGTGGTCATAAGAAATGGTGTTGAAATCTATCCGGTAGAAGTGGAAGAGGTTTTGTACCGGCACCCGGAAATAGCGGAAGTACACGTTTTTGGCTTCGACCACGGGAAGAGGGGCCGGGAGCTGGCTGCGTGGGTCAGAGTGGAAGAAGGGTCTGATTTGTCTCTCATTTCTCTGGCTGCCTTTGCCAGGGACTATCTACCGGATGCCACCTTGCCGCATTTCTTTAAAATTGTGACCCAATTTCCCATGACAAAGAGTGGGAAAATACAAAAATTCAGGCTGGCGGAAATGGCGGCAGCGGAGTATGTGGGAGATTTGGGGTGAGTTTCAAGCTGGAACTCCTGCGTTGAATAAGGAATCCGGCTTATCGCCGATCAGGCAGGTAACCCGGACGCTTCCCGCCTGTCACTACAGCAAATTTTTTATTGCATCGGCTTTCTTTTTTACTTCCATGACCTTCTTTACAACAGGCACCTGCTCCAGTGCTTTTTCCGTTATCTTGCTCTGAAGAAGAGAATTTTCGCTTTCGGCTTGGGACGCTTTATCCTCATTGGTTGTCGTTTCCGGTGTTGTCTTAGTCAATTCCTTTTTGACGTTTCTGAATTCTCGTATAGCGCCGCCCAGCCCTTTTCCCACATCGGGAAGACGTTTAGCGCCAAAAATGAGAATAACAATAATTGCAATAATAATTAATTCCGCAGGACCAAGCCCGAACATGCCTATCTCCTCTGATTTGTTATTTAATTGATAAATTCCACAGGTTCCTCATTTTCTTCTCTTGATTCGATGGAACCGAT
>JBBSAR010000540.1:0-3060 GCA_038252125.1 Desulfatiglandales bacterium | reverse complement strand
TTCCAGATCATATCGTGAATTCTTGCCGCTAAGGTAATCCTTCAATGCCTTATCAAATGCCGGTTTACTGTCCGGGTGAATATGGGTTTTCCACCATTCCGTATCAAAGGTCTTCTCTCCGGGATCATAGCCCAGCGATTTTTGCCATTTCTCATCAAAATATATGTTGCCGGTTTCAGGAAACCATTCCCAGAAGCTGAGCCCTGATGCATCGATAGATAGCCTGAGCCTTTCCTCGCTCTTTCGCAGCGCCTCCTCCATCCCCTTTCGTTCGGTGATGTCCTGTGCAGCACCCCAGAGGCCGATTGTTTTTCCTTCCGAATCAGTTACAGCTTCACCCCGCACCCACATCCATCCTTTGCTCCCGTCTTCCCGAACCATTTCCAGTTCAAGTTCATACGGAATTCCTGTATCTCTGGCTTTCTCAAGAGAAGTCGACAATAACAACCAGCTTTCAGGGGTGAACAGTTTCATATGTTCCGTATAAGGTGGTGGAGGCAATGTCGGATCAAAACCATACATTCTGTAAAGCTCTTCAGTCCAAAAAACCTCATTGGTCTCCAAATCCAGGCGCCAGCTGCCGAGGTGTGCAATTCTTTGTGATTCTCTGAGGTCTTTTTCGTTCCTGAGCCTTTCTTCCTCCGCCTTTTTGCGGGAGCTGATATCGCGAATGACTCCCACATATCCGGTTTTCGAGCCATCTTTTTCTATTGCGGACGTAACGGTTTCCGCCGGAAATAGCGTACCGTCTTTCTTCCTGAAATACACCTCTCCCTGATAAGACCCTGTTCTTTCAATTGATCCATAGGCTATTTCGCCAAATTGATGGAATCCTTCATCAGACTGATGAATCAACCGGACAGATTTACCCCTGATTTCCTTCTCAGTGTAGCCGAATAACCGCGAGAAACCTTGGTTGCACGTGATCATTTTTCTTGCCAGATCAAGAACCACAAAACCGTCTGGTGTGCTTTCCAATACGACCCGGTATTTCTCCTCGCTCGCCCTCAGTGCATCTTCCGTCCGCTTGCGATCGGTGATGTCGAGAGCTTCAACAATAACCGCTTCTATTTCACCTCTTTTGTTTTTAACGGCTGGATGGATATGATACTCATTCCAAATCTTTCCCCTCTCGTCCTCACCGGTAAAGGTTTTACCACTCTCAAAAATAGATTCAACCTGCGTCTTTCTGTGTGCCCGAACACTTTCCGGTAGCAAATCCCACAGGCATTTACCCAAAATCTGAGCACGTGTCATTTTCAGTCGATTGGCGTGTTCTTCATTCGAATCAAGGATATGGCCGTCCCTATCCACTAAAACAATAGCCAATGGAGAAGCATTTAACATGGCTCGTAACTTTTCTTCGCTTTCTCTCAGCTTATCGAGCAAACCATTTTTTTCAATGATACCTTGATTCAGTTTGAAGTTTTTATACCCCAGATCTGAAATGAGTTGGGCGAATTTGGTATAAAAGCGCATCACCGTATTTACGGTTTGTCTGTTCCATCTCGGTACTTTCTCAAGTGCCTCAATATATTGATCTTCCTCGAAACCAAATTTTCGAGCCTGGAGACGAAACGTTACAACATTTACCGACTCGTCATCAAACAAAAATTGCCCCAGATAAAGGCTCCCAATTTTCTGGTCTCCCACAATAATAGGGGTTGCCATATCCAGCATATTATTTTTGCAACGATATAATCTGAATGTTCCTGGTTCGATACCGTTCGAAAGCTCAAGATCGCTTTCGATACAGTTTTTGGATGTTTCAGGGTGGACACGGTGGAATTTAACGCAGATATCCTGCCAGCCTTTTGCAACAAGCACTTTCCCATCAAGGTCGAGGATAGCGATTCCGATGTTTGTGAGGTCATAAAAATCGTCCATCAATGATTGGATTGCTTTCACATCAATAATGGATTCGAAGTTCAGGCTTTTATCGGATTCTTTATGCTTTTTAAGGCTCGGTGGCGTATTCAAGGCTTCTGTTTCAGGAATTCCAAAAGAGTGTCCTGCTACTACTTTCTCTAGCTCCCTTACCCTTTGTTCCAATTCCTCATAGGTCGGTTTTTCGGTCATCAAGAGATCCTCCAGATACGCTCAAAACACAAAGGCCCACACGCCTTGTGTCTTAAACACGGTGTATGAGCCTTTGAAATCCTCATTCGTCTTCCCATCCTTGGTTGGATCATCAATTGAAGAGGAGTAGACTTGTTTACATCAAAATTAGGATCTTATACCAAATCACCGCGATTTGCACCTGCAATCTGCGGCTTTCCTCGGAGTCCATCAATTCATTTTAACGTGCAGAAGGCAGCATTCCACAAAAGATTTCGCTTGAACAAAAGGGGCTGATAATCTTTACATCATCCAACGTAGTTGATTCTCCAATGTCACTGTGAGAATTTCCCGACCACAATATATAGCGGTTGCTCAATCCTACACTCATTGCGTCTTAGGTGAAGGTTAAAGGAAGGTTTTCATTTTCAAAGGCTCATAACCTTCGGTCATATCGCCAACCACTTATCTTCGCCTGAAGGCGAGGGGTTTCAACCATCCCCGATGGGGACACTAAACGGCGTCTTGACGGAGTTGATCGATTATAAGTGGGACGAGCTCAAATAGTGTCTTTTCGGATTCTGCTTATCAGGGGAGTTTCGGAATGCGGGGAAAAAGTGAGAGAATTGCGATGACGGACCATCCCAGGTGGTCTTCCACGGGCAGCAGTTTCAGGGAAATACGTCTTTCGTTCAACCTCACCGCAATCATGTCGGTGACTTCCGGCGGACCGTCCCCCATCTTTTGGAGCAGGCCTTCTATTTTCTCGCGATCGTTTCCCTTGAAAAGCTCAAGAAAGTTTTGCCCCAGAAGCGCTGTTTCAGGGAACCCACAGAAGGAAAATCCCCTATTGTTGCAGAAAATGATCTTTCCATCGGGATTGAGTTCAAGAATACCTTCAGATATGTTGTTCAGGATAGTCTCTAAATGGCGCTCAGCGTAGAGAAGTTCCTTGGTTATTCTCCGTTGATGGATATCTTGACAGCCCGAAGATGCTTCAGG
>JBBSAR010000539.1:0-3080 GCA_038252125.1 Desulfatiglandales bacterium | reverse complement strand
TTCTGGAGGCTGATGCAGACAAGGTCTTCTTAAAAGCCCAAAAGATTATCGCCGAAAAACCCGAAAATGAAATCCTGTCCACGGACAAGGCGAGCAGATCCATTTCCTTCAAGCACAGCGGCCAGACCATCAGTCTGAAGGTTGCGCGACTTCAGAACGATCTCGCCCAAATCCTGGTGCTGTCGTCGGGTGGGGACAGTCCGCAAAATACCACCTATGTCATCAACGGAATCCTGCGCATATGCAGCGAGGTGGGGGTTCACTGCTCGGTCTGCAAAGAATAGGATCAGAACGGGCGGTTTTGCGGCCGCAGCCTTCAACGCCAAGCCGCCACTCGGAAAAGCCGGCACGCGGTATCCTCCTTTTTCTCTGAGCATCTGCTCCAGAAGACTCAGGTTAACGGGCGTGTCGTCCACAATCATGACGGTAGCTTTTCCATGGGCACCATCTTTGCTTCTTTTTCTCCTCCCATTGTTCTTCTTGCAGCGATTCAAGATTGTTCGCCGCCATAGGCCAAGTCAATCCAAATTTTTCGACGTGTGCGGTTAGAACGTCGGGAGTGGGGAAGCCCGGGATTCCGGACAACCCGGTATAGCAGATTCCCTCCGTGCCTGTCCGGATTCAGGTTGCGGATTTTCCATCCCGGCGCCGAGGAGATTGGGTATAAGAGATACCGGACGCTTTCCGCGTGCTCCCATTTTTCCATTGGCGTGAGGTTTTTATTCGTGCTATTAAAGTAAAACAGGATCAAGTCGTGCTTTTTCAATCGGGAAGCATGAGGCATTCGGGGGTGCATCGTCCCTATATTTTAACTTATCTGTTTTAAGGAACACAATTGAGCCATGAACGATAAAGTAATACTTCCTTCAATATCCGATATTAAAAAGGTCATCGCGTTTGACGGGGGGAAACTGCCCAGCTTTCCCCAGGTAGCCGCAAAACTGCTTGAAATATCCGGGGATGAAAGCACTTCGCTGGAGGATATTTCAAGAGTTGTTGAAACAGATCCAGGTATCGCCGCCAGGGTATTGGAAATAGTAAATTCAGCCATGTACGGTCTTCAAAGACAGGTAAAGGCCCTATCTGAAGCAGTTGTCCTTCTGGGATTTGAGGAGATCAAAAAACTTTCCATCGGAATGACGGTGTTTCAAGGACTGTTCGCATCAGGCAAATCGAAAAATTTTGATAGAATCCATTTCTGGCGTCATTCTCTTTCCGTGGCGGTGCTCGCCATGGAAATCGCAAAGAAAATTAAGTACCCGCGTCCTGAAGAAGCGTATATTGTTGGGCTTCTGCATGATGTCGGGAAAATCTTTCTGGATATCCGGGGTCGCGGTAATTATGGGGAATTTCTCTATGCCGCGGCGACCTCTCAGAACAACATGGTTGAACAGGAACGTGAGATGCTCGGCCTTGGACATGACGACATAGGCGCTTTTTTCTGTTCTCTGTGGAAATTGCCCGAAAGTATAGTGTTGGGTGTGAAATATCATCATCAGCGCTTTGAGCCGCGGGATCTTTCCAGAGAAGAGGTCTTGCTGATATCGATCGTTTCCTTTTCAAATTTTGTCAGCTGGACGCAGGGCATCGGGTCCTTCGATATGGTCTGCCCCCCGATTCTGTCCCCCGAAGTTGAAGATTTTATAGATTTTGAACAGATGGATATCATTAACAGCATCAGCGCCATGAACAGGGAAATGGAGCGGATTTCTGAATTTTATCAGTTTGTTTTTCCAACACCCAATCAAATCCAGGAAAATCTGCTTTGGACGAATTTTAGACTTTGCAGGGCAAATACGAAATATTTCTATCAGGAGTCTCCGGCCGGAATCCTCGATTTGCCGCCGACAAAAGAAAATGGCATCTCTTCCGACTTTGGCTTTGAATTCGGCAAATCTCTGGCAAAAGCAAAAACCGTCAAGGAGGTTCTGGATGTTGTCATGTTCCAGATCGGATGCATTTTTGAACCCTTGCAGTGGTCCCTGCTGCTGAAAGACCCGAAAAGCAAAGACATGATTTTCACTGTGGTCTCGGGAGCAAACAAAGAGAAACTGCAAGGTGTGAGACTGCCTGGAGGAGAAGGGATTGTGGGCCATATCATGGAAACGGGAAAACCTTTGATTGTTGAAGACGTTTCAAAAGATATGCGGCTGGGCAATCTTATTGACAAATATGCCGGGTTTAAAACACAGTCCTATATGGGAACACAGCTCAAGAGCGAGACGAAGATATTCGGGGTCATCGAGCTTATCAACAAAATAAACGGGGATTCATTCACACCCGGAGAGTTGAACAGGTTGACGGCAATTTCGGAATATGCCGCCGTAGCTATCGAGAGAGCCTATTATAGTCAGTCGCTTCAGAAAATGGCCACAACGGATCTCCTAACGGGTCTTAAAAACAGACTCAGTCTGGAACGTGCGCTAAGCAACAGAGAAGAAATGTTGAAACAATACGGCCCCGATGCCTCCATTATGATCATTGATATAGATAAATTTAAACGAATTAACGATATGAAAGGACGTCAGGAGGCTGATGGACTCCTGAAGCATCTTGCTGCCATTCTAAGAAAAACGTTTCGACGCACGGACGATATATTTCGATACGAAGGGGATAAATTCGTCGTCCTCCTGTCTGCAACGGACGGGGAAGCCGCCGCGCAGACTAAATGGAGGATACGCAGGACTTTCGATGCGCTAAAAGGCGACATCGATGTGTCGATCAGCATCTTTGTCCATTCCGTGAAAACGGATCATGCCGGAGGGCTGATTCATTTTCTTGAAGAAAAACTTGCGAAGGACAAGGCGGTTTCAAAAGATAGAATCGTTGAAAAGATGGAAGAAAACCTTCAACCTTTTCTTGAACGGGAAATGAAAAATCACAAACCGGAAAGGGCAAAAATCTACCATAAAAAGGTGTCCCTGGAGGGTGAATTTGTACTGCTCAGGACAAAATCATATGGCCATATGAAAGTCGAAGGGATTTCTTTGCTCGAAATGGGCTTTACGATAACATCGAGTCAGTATGTTCAAGTAGGCGACTTTCTTGACATTACATTCGATCTGGATGATCCGAAAAGA
>JBBSAR010000538.1:0-3093 GCA_038252125.1 Desulfatiglandales bacterium | reverse complement strand
GGCAGTGCGCGCAACGCACGGCGCTGGTCTGCTAGTTCCACAAACCTGATGGCGAGGATTTGATTAGACATTTCGCTTGCTCTTTCTTTTGGCCTTCGGCTTTTTGGGGGCAGGCACATCAGGGAAGTTTGAGTCCAGAAGGCTTTGAACGGCCTCCGGGTAATGGATTTGAAAAACTTCTTTGAACCACACAACCACGTCGGCCTTGAGCCAGACGGGAGCAGAACGTTCGCCCAGAATCTTCTGGTAACGTGGTCCATCGCCACGCCTGCACCGCGCAAGGACTGCGGCGGGAGACAGCTTCTGAAAATCAGGCGAGGCGTGCTGCTGCCAGTCTTCAAGAATACAATGGTCTCGACTGAGCTTCGGCAGACTCATTTCCGCCCCCGTATTTTGTGCGGCGGCATTTTCCCGGTGTGAACGAAATCCAGCAGTTCCGTTGGCGTCAATCCAGACAGATCATGCCCGGCGTGGTATCCCAGCGGCTCGAAATCGTTGTGGTTGTTTTCTTCTAGTGCGATTGCCCAATCCGTAATGGCCGTTTCAGGCGTATCCTTGGGGTCAATGCCGAACTGTTCGCGAAGCTCTTCTGCGAATTTATCGACAGAATCCAACTTCACTCGGCCAAGAACTTTCTTGCGGTTGTTCTGGCGCGCTAGGATGTACTGCACCCATTTGCTGGGCGGTATGATGGTCATGGTGGTACTCGTTTGCAGATATTTGGGTTTGGAATTTGATCGGTGCGGGGTCAGGCCCTCGCGCCAGCATATCAACCACGACCCGTGGTGATCTTTGCGGGCATTTCATCCACGACCCGTGGACGCTCTCAGATCATTGCCGTCACAGTACTCTCAATTAACTCGATTGTCAAGAAATCGTTATAGAATGGGCCTCAGACGTTGTTAGTTGACAAGCCGATCTACGTGAAACTTGCGAGGAATTTGTGATGTGGTGCTGTATGTCGAGAACTTTTGGTAGCGTATCAGGTTCAAGTACGCCGGTTCTTCCTCTCGTGAATGATGTTGCGCCGGTACGCGACAACCTCAGATTTAAGCCAGCGGCTAGTCTGCGGGCCCGGCTTGTAGGGATCAGGGAAACCCTTCTTCTTTATCCATGTGTAGATCGTCGCTGGGTTAATGGGCTTAGAACCGCCGAAGTAATTGCAAACGTCATCAATGGTCCACGCGACGTCATCATCAAAAACACCCATCGGGGTGGAATGCAGATCGATAACTTCATCTGTTAACTCGCCACCCCAATTGAGGGGGCTTGCCAATTCTTTAGAACGAATGCTGGATGAAACCTCTTTTTTCATGTCGAAAGGCTTTCCGCATCGGGCGGCTCGTTTTCGACAAGTCCTGCGACACAACAGTCGTCACAGATAGATTCTTCAGTATCGTTTTGCGTATTCAAGAACCCATAGAGAAGTCCTTCAGCGAGGTGGCCTTCATCGATAATGGCCTGTACCTCGTCAGGGCGGTCGTCCGCATAAGGAAACGCCTCCTGCAGCGAATCTGCATGGGTGACCATCACCAGCGCTTCATCCGTGGACACGAAGGCCCACGGTTTGTCGGTAGACGTTTTGAGTAAATAAAGGATCGTGCGGTCCAGCGGCGAACTGGACAGGGAGATCAGGGTGTCAGGGTTATTTTCAGGGATGGTCTCGGTATGGTGTTCTTGCGTCATTCACTTCGTTCCATTTTCAAGTACCGACAAGGCACAGTTTATCGTTCCCGGAATCCGGGATTTGCGTTGTCGCTGCATCAGGATGTTCCTAATCAACGACCGGCCAGCAATTAGCTGGTTCGGATATTGCGGCACACGGGGAGATCCTCGGCGTCGCATGTCTTGGGATGGGGCGCGTCATGTCGCCTTATCCAAGGGACCGGCAAGGGGCCGGTCTATTACGTTCCCAGTTCGGACCAACCGGTCCTCCACTGGTCATGGATGCGACTCCGAATGCCCTTTTGCAGAGCATGTTTGGGTTTTTACCCCCATCAGTAAGGAATGTCAAATTATATAATAAGATCAATGGCTTGTCGATTTCGTGACATTGGAGCCACGATCCTTTTCCCGCGACCCCCGGATTTATTGGTTTAGATGAAATCGTCGATAATCCGCACTGTCATCGATGCTGCCGCAGAGACCGGTTTCATTGGATTAAATGAAATCTGTAATGGAATTACTCGCCTTGGCGCCACCGAAATTGCGGCAGAAAGCCTGATTTAATTGCCTTATAATGGCTTCTCGAAAATCCATTATGGAATCTGGGGCTGTGAGGACGACCGTCGGGTGGAAATTATTTTTTGTCCAACTTACTTTTTTTTTTGCTGCTGGAGCCCCGGATTGGGACCGGAAGAACCCAAGTGACTGAACCTGCACCAGGGTGGGGCGTTGGGTCAGACGCCATATCGGTAAGCCCAAGTGCAACTGGGACCTAAGGACTCTTTGGCTTCGGCTTGGCTTTGCTCCCGATGAGCGTCTTTAGAAATCCGTCCCATGCTCCCAAGGCCTCGCGCTTTTCAGGCAGGCGTTGGTTTTTATTATAATGCTTTGCCGTCACGGACTTTTTGCGCTCGGTGACGTGGTTGAGAACGTAATCGATATAGGCGTCCGAAAACTTCAGGCCACTCTCGTCCAGCGACAGGTGGGTTGAACCCGTTCTGCGGAGGTCGTGCGCGCTGAACTTCACCATCCCCAACCGCCCGAGGGGCGTTTCTTCGGTCGGTGTCAGGATTCTATCTAGCGCCTGTCCTACAGAATTGCGCGAATAGAACCCTTTTCTTTTGGAGCTTGGGAACAGGAGGTCTTCGGTGTTTTTCCGCATGGCTTCATTGATGAGTTCGATTGCAAGAGGGGTCAGAGGCACCTCCTGATCCAACCCGTTCTTGGTCCGCACGCCGGGGATCGTCCATAGCTTTTTTTCCATGGCGAGTTCGGACCGGCGCAGGCCACAGACTTCGATGGGGCGCTGCAACGTCACCAATATCAGCTTGAGAATTGTCGGGGACGTGGCCGCTTGGCCCATGGCGGGACCGATTCCGGCCCAAAAGGCAGGAATTTCGTCCTTCGATAGATACCGCTCCCCTTCCT
>JBBSAR010000537.1:0-3102 GCA_038252125.1 Desulfatiglandales bacterium | reverse complement strand
TACAAAGTCCTGTACTCTGCCTATACCTTTGCCGAGACTGCCGCCGACCCCGCGAAGAACCCATACCTCTTTATTGCCGGACCCACCTATGTAGAACAGTTCGGGATACTCTTGAAATACATCGCCAAGCAGAAACCCGGGGCCAACATCGCCTTCTTTTACAGCGACACGGAGTTCGGGCGCGAACCGATCCCGGCCGGCCGCGAGATCTGCAAGAAACTGGGTCTCAACCTGGTTGCGGAAGAGATTGCCAAGGTAGGCGGCGTTGACATCTCCACCCAGGTCCTGGACATGAAACGGAAAAAAGTGGACTACTGCATTTTCCAGGGATTTGTCACCACGCCGATTACCGCGGTGATGAAACAAGCCAAAGATTACGGATTAAAGTGCCAGTTCATGGGGACCTTCTGGTCAACCGAGAAACACTTGCTGGACCAACTGGGACCATTGGCGGATGAATATGTGGGCGTTACGGCCTATTCCTATTACTACCAGGATGAATACCCGATGATCAAAAAGATTCGTGCCTGGACCGAAAAACATCACCCGAAAATGGCTGCGTATCGTTCCCAGGCCTATATGCAGGTCTTCATGGGCACACAACTCATCATCGAGGCCTTCCGGCTTGCGGACAAGACCGGTTCCATCAGCGGGGAAAATCTCGCCAAGGCCCTTCAGAAAATCAAGGATTTTAATGTAGGTGGGCTCATGCCCCCGGTAACCATGAAAAACAACAGCATCCCCGTGGGAAGGATCGTGCGGGGCAATTCAAAGACCATGCAGTTCGATCCAATTTCCGACTGGATATCGCTGGATTAATGTAACAGCTCAATGAATGAGGAAACCCTGACGTGGAAACCACTTGTCAGGAATTTTGGCGTCAGCCTTATATGAAACCGGTCCATCTCCACGATTCTCCTGTCCTTTATAAATGCACTGGACAGGAGAATCTTGACTCATGAGATTGCTTTTATGAACATATTAACGCTTCCAGCCCTGTTGCATCGGAATGCCGATACATATGGCGATTCCCGTGTGGCCATTCGGGAGAAGGAATACGGGATCTGGCAACCGGTCACCTGGAGGGGCTATTACGAAAATGTGCGTGATTTCGCTCTGGGACTCCACTGTTTGGGCTTTAAGCCGGGAGACAAGCTCGCCTATGCCGGAGACAACCGTCCCGAGGGACTGTATTCGGAAGTGGCGGCCCAGTCCCTGGGCGGGGCGATTGTGGGGATCTACCCGGACAGCCATCTGGATCAGGTGGAATACGTCCTGAATCATTCCGATGCCATTTATGTGGTGGCCGGCGACCAGGAACAGGCCGACAAGGTGCTGGACATCAAAGAGAAATGCCCCCTTGTTCAAAAGGTGATCGTGGATGATCCAAAGGGAATGCGGCGCTACGATGATCCCCTCCTCCTGTATTTTGAGGATATCCAGCAACAGGGCCGCGGGTTATTTGAAAAAGAACCGCATCTTTTTGAAGAGATGTGGCGCAAGGTCACACCTGATGACGTGGGCATGATCAACTATACATCCGGGACGACCGGGCTCCCCAAGGGAAGCATGATTACCCAGAAAAACATGTACTGCGTGGCCAGGGCCCAAGATACAGTAGATGCGGCCGAACCCACCTTCGAATACATGTCGTTTCTTCCCTTTCCCTGGATCGGCGAACAGGAATTCGGTGTCTATTGGTCGCTCTACAAGGCCTTTACCGTCAATTTTCCGGAGAAGGTGGAGACCGTCCAGGAAAATCTCCGGGAGATCGGCCCCCATATCATACTGGCGCCTCCCCGCATATGGGAGCGCATGTGCTCGGACATCCAGGTAAAGATCCAGGATGCCGTATGGATCAAACGGCTCGTGTACAAGGCCTTTCTGCCCGTTGGCTACCGAATGTCCGAATTTAAGTTGAAAAAGAAAAAACCCCCTTTTCAATGGAAGCTCCTGTATGGACTCGGCTATCTTCTTCTCTTTCGTGCACTCAAAAACTACCTTGGTCTCGCCAGGCTCAAACACGTGTACACCGGGGGCGCCCCACTCGGGCCGGAGATCTTTCAGATGTTCCAGGCCCTCGGCGTGAATATCAAACAGGCCTACGGCATGACCGAGCAGACCGCGGCGTCCATCATCCATCGCACGGACGATATCCGTCTGGACACGGTGGGACAACCCCTGCCTGGAATTGACTTCAAAGTATCGGATACCGGGGAACTCCTCTCGCGCGGGCCCACCATCTTCAAGGGGTACTACAAGAATCCCGAGGCCACGGCAGAGGCACTTAGGGACGGATGGTTTCATTCGGGAGATGCGGCGCTCATTGAAGACGACGGGCACATCATCATTATCGATCGTATGTCGGATGTAATGAAACTGGCCGACGGGAGCAAATTCTCGCCGCAGCTTATCGAAAACAAACTGAGGTTCAGCCCCTACATCGTGGATGCCGTGGTCATAGGCCAGGAACGCCCGTTTATTACGGCCATGATCGCCATCGACATGGCCAATGTGGGAAAATGGGCGGAAAACAACCAGATCCCCTATACCACCTTTACGGACATCTCCCAGAAAGAAGAGACCTATGATCTAATCGCCCGGGAAGTGGCCAAGACCAATGAGTCCCTGCCTAAAGTAGCAAAAATCAAGAAATTCGTACTCCTCTACAAAGAGCTTGATGCGGATGATGATGAATTGACACGGACTCGCAAGGTAAGGCGAAAGTTCGTTACTGAAAGATATAAAGACCTGATTGATGCCTTGTACGGAGATGAAGAGGTGTTAAACGTGGAGGCGGATATCCGTTATCAGGATGGAAAGGGTTTCCGCATGAAGACGGTCGTCAGAGTCAAGCAAGTTGAACCTTTGGAATAATGTCTGATAATGGAAACTAAAGAAGACTATCAGCTTCAAGTCAAAGATATCCACCTCAGTTTCGGTGGGATCATGGCCTTGAATGGCGTAACGACCGGTGTCAGGAAGGGGGAGATCTTTTCCATTATCGGCCCCAACGGGGCGGGCAAGACCTGCCTCCTGAACTGTATCAATCGATTCTACCATCCTGATAGGGGGAGCATCCTTTTCGAAGGTCGGGACATC
>JBBSAR010000536.1:0-3114 GCA_038252125.1 Desulfatiglandales bacterium | reverse complement strand
GATTCTTGAAAGACCTTTCAATGAGGTGCTGCAATCAGGTCAGCCTGATTTTCCTTTTTGCCTGTGCTGGGCAAACCATTCATGGACAGGGATATGGGCTGGCTGTCCCGGAAGGACACTGATCGAGCAGACCTATCCAGGCGATGACGACCACCGGGCACATTTTTATACGCTGCTGCAGGCCTTTTCCGATAGTCGCTATGTGACGGTGGATGGTAATCCGCTTTTTTTAATTTATGATCCAATGAGTATCCCTGACTTACAAAAGCTAACAGATCTCTGGAGAGAACTGGCTCACACGTCCGGCCTGAAGGGTCTGCATCTGGTGGGTATGTCCCGGGAGGCCGGTTGGAATCCTTTGCAGTACGGGTTCGATGCCTCGACACCGAAAGACCTGCGGCCGCCAGTGCGCGACGAATTGTTTTCAAGCAATCAGACCCTGCAGTGGCTCAACAGCAAATATCAGGACATTATCGGAAAACCCACTGTTTACCGGTACAAAAACGTAGTGGACGCATGGGTTCGCAATGGGGATGGCAGGTTGGATGATTATCCCAGCCTGCTGCCAAACTGGGATAATACACCGCGCAGCGGAGCAGCCGGTCTGGTTCTGCAAGGCTCAACCCCCGAATTGTTCAGAATCCCGCTGCAACACGCTATAAAAGCGCTGCAGAATAAACCTGTGGAGCAGAGAGTCATTTTTCTCAAGTCCTGGAACGAGTGGGCGGAGGGCAATTATCTCGAGCCGGATCTGAAGTTTGGAATGGCGTATCTGGAAGTAATACGTGATGAGGTTTTGAGAAGCACGCCAGAATGACCTAAACGGGAGAATAAAGATAACCCATGGATATCAGCGTTATTATCTGCACCTATAACAGAGGAGAGTATCTGCGCAAGGTTCTCATGGATCTCGCCAGGCAGGATGCTATAGGTCATATGAGTTTTGAGGTCATCATTGTTGATAATAATTCACGTGACGCAACAAAACAGATTTGTGAAGAGTTTGTAGCCCATGATCCCGATGTTTTTCGCTATATCTCAGAGGAACGGCAAGGGAAAACATTTGCCTTGAATACGGGGATACGGGCGTCGCGGGGTGACGTCATAGCATTCACAGATGATGATGTTGAGGTTGATAACAAATGGTTATCTTCCATAAGACAGGCCTTTGCAGCAAACCCCGGTTGCAAGGCCTTCGGAGGGCGGGTGATTCCGGTCTGGCCGGATGACGTGCCACGGTGGATTGTGAGAGAAGGCGACTTCAAGAATACATGGGGGGTAATTGTCGAACATGATTTCGGCAAGCAGGTTGTAAGCTATCACCAAGACGGCGTGTACCCTCCCTGTGGCGCCAATATGTTTTATGGGAAAGAAATATTTGCACAGTATGGGTGTTTTAACGAGTCATTGAATGAGGGGGTAAAAAATATCCCCATGCTTGAAGATATAGAGTTCTGCAAGAGGTTGCTGGATCAGCATGAAAACATGCTCTATATCCCTGATGCGCTGGTGTATCACCCCGTAGTTCAGGAAAGACTTACGAAAAAATATTTCAGAAAACACGCTTTTAAATCGGGTAGAGCACAATATTTCACCAATAATATGCAAAGAAAAGGGCAGTATGTAATGCTTAATCTTCGAAAAAATAGACGCAGCCTGCTGAATGTTCCTTTATATTTTGTTCATACAATACTTGATATCAGTAAAAAATACCTTGTAACAGTTTATGGGAGAAAACCTCAAGAGTCTCAGTATTATGAAAACATGATCGTTCATTATCTCGGTATTATGTATGAGTGTTTTGTGCAGAGAAAGAATGAATCTACAACAACATAATGAATCAAGGAAGCCGCTCATGGCACAATACATACAAGAAAATATATTGATAATCTCGCCAGTTGTCCCGCGTCCCGATACGAATTCGGGAGATTTGCGTCTTAGTTCTTTGATTGAAATCATGGCACAGCAATTTAATATAACACTTGTTCCCTGCGAATATAGAACCGGTGATGATGCATACATTTTACGATTGGAACAGAGTGGGGTTAAGGTTTATGCATCACAGTTCTCTCTGTGGAATCTATTAAGAACCAAAAAGTTTGCAGTCGCTATTCTGGAATTCTACTACACAGCGGTCTTCTATCTCGACCGGATACGGCTCCTTCAGCCTGAGTGCCGGGTGGTTATAGATACGGTGGATGTGCATTATCTGCGGTTGAAACAAAAGTATGATCTGACCGGTGATGAAGCTGATTTAGCAATTTGGAGGGATATAAAAGAAAAGGAACTCCATGTGTACCGCAAGGCCGACTCGGTGGTAACTGTTACCAGGGATGATGCCGCTGCACTCCATGAAGAGTCCCTGGACATCCCTTGTGAGGTTGTCCCCAATGTTCATGAACTATGCCTCGGTGATACATCTCTCGACAGGAATATGCTTATTTTTGTGGGTGGCTTTATTCATGATCCTAATGTGGATGCAGTGCTGCATTTCTGCAGCGACATCCTGCCGCTGATCAGGAAGAACAAGCCGGATGTACATTTCATGATTGTCGGGAGCAATCCACCTGATGTCATCAGGAATCTGGAGAGTGAGTACGTTACCGTGACCGGATTTGTCGCGAGCACAACACCTTATCTGCACCGGAGTTACGTTTCGGTCGCCCCACTGCGCTATGGCGCCGGGATGAAAGGTAAGATCGGAGAATCCATGGCTCACGGGCTCCCGGTGGTTACTACTTCGGTAGGTGCGCAAGGTATGGGACTGAGCGATCGAAAAAACGTCATGCTGGCAGACTCTCCGGCCTGCTTTGCTTCTGCCGTCCTGGAACTGCTAGATGACAGTCTTCTCCATGAAACCATCAGGAACAATGCACTGCAATTAATTGACGACAACTTTACCTCTCCACGGGTCGCGAAAACCATGATTGGCGCACTGGAAAGAATATGTAAAAAACCGGCAAAAAAAGCCAAGCTGTTCGAGAAGATCGTTTTTATACGTGGTTATCTTACGCAGAAGTTCAAGGCCGGAATCTTTGTGAATGGATCGTAACGTTATGGAGTCAACCATGCCAAAGGTTTGTATCATAATCCTCAACTGGAACGGACTGAAGG
>JBBSAR010000535.1:0-3118 GCA_038252125.1 Desulfatiglandales bacterium | reverse complement strand
GAACAGTTGCGAAATATTGTGCTTATGGGGATGGGGGAACCACTTGCCAATTACGAGGCGGTTGTAAAGGCACTGAATAACCTCATCAGCCCGGACGGAATGAACTTCTCCAACCGGAAAATTACCGTATCCACCTGCGGACTGGCGCCGCAAATAAAAAAATTGGGCCTGGATATTTCCGTTAATCTGGCCGTTTCCCTGAATGCCGCGGACAATGAGACCAGGGATTTCCTGATGCCCGTGAACCGGAAATATCCACTGGAAACCCTGATGGCCGCATGCCGGGAATTCCCTTTGCCCAACAGGAAGATGATTACCTTTGAATACATTCTCATCAAGGGGAAGAACGACAGGGACAAGGACGTTGAAAACCTCTGCCGTCTGCTTTCCGGTATTCGGGCAAAGATCAATCTTATCGCCCTGAACCCCCATACGGGGCTGGATATGGCCCCGCCGTCCATGGAAAGAATCCTTCGGTTTCAGGAGATGTTGGCTGAAAGAAATTTCACGGTCATCCTGAGAAAAAGCAAAGGGGGCGATATCTCCGCGGCCTGCGGACAACTGAGCGGGGCTCATTCGGAGGGCCTCCCGTGAAACATCAAAAACCGAATTTCGAATTCAGTACTCGATATTCCGCGGTTCTTTTTTTTCTTGCCTCCAACCGATGGCAACTGCTATAAATTATAGTTTTTTACCAATTTACCCGTAGAAGGAACTACAATGCCATGATTGAGCTTGATTTTTCGAAAGGGCAGGGGCTCTTGCCCGCCATTGTCCAGGAACACACATCCGGAAAGGTTCTGATGCTGGCCTATATTAATGAAGAGTCGTGGAAAAAAACGCTTGAAACCGGAGAAGCCCATTATTGGAGTCGATCCCGCCAGGAGATCTGGCATAAAGGCGGGACTTCCGGGAATGTTCAGAAGATCAAGGAAATTTATGCGGATTGCGATGATGACACGGTTCTATTCAAGGTGGAACAGGTGGGAGGCGCGGCCTGTCATACCGGACGCGAAACATGCTTTCATAAAAAAGTGGAAAAAGACGGCAGCCTGACTATTGTGGGAGAAATGCTGTTCGACCCGAAAGAGGTATATGGGAAATGAAAAAGTTGAAGTTCGGAATACCGAAGGGAAGCCTTCAAAATGCCACCATCAAGCTTTTTGAGAAATCGGGGTGGAAAATAAATGTCAATGGGAGAAGTTACTTTCCGGATATCAATGATGAGGAGATTGAATGTGCCATCTGTCGTGCACAGGAGATGTCTCGATATGTGGAAAGCGGGACACTGGACGCGGGTCTTACCGGAAAAGACTGGATAGAAGAGAACGAATCGGATGTGGTTCTGGTGGACGACCTGGTATACTCAAAGGTGAGCCAGAATCCGGCCCGCTGGGTCCTGGCCGTGCCCGCCGGTTCTGAAATCAAGAGGATAGAAGATCTTGAGGGCAAAAAGATTTCAACGGAACTGGTGAACTTCACCAAAAGATACTTCGAAGAAAGACATGTAAACGTCAAAGTGGAATTTTCGTGGGGAGCCACGGAGGCCAAAGTTGTCTCAGGCCTTGCGGACGCGATTGTGGAGGTGACTGAGACGGGAAGCACCATAAAAGCCCATGGATTGAAGATTATCCAGGATCTGATGAAGACGAATACCCAATTGATTGCCAACCGCAAGGCGTATGAAGACCCTTGGAAGAGGGATAAGATAGGGCAGATCATTCTGCTTTTGAAAGGGGCGCTCAGGGCGGAGAATATGGTGGCGTTAAAAATGAATGTGGAGCAGGTCAATATGCCCGGGATCATCGCTTTGCTGCCCAGCCTCAATGCCCCCACCGTGGCATCTTTGTACGATTCGGACTGGCTTTCCGTTGAAACGGTGGTGGATGTAAAGATAGTAAGGGATTTGATTCCCATGCTCATTAATGCGGGGGCGCAGGGGATTATCGAGTATTCTTTAAATAAGGTTATTTAGAGAGCCAGTTTCAGCAAGGTAACCCATGGGAAGAGTAACGAAAAGGGCCGGCAATATTCCTCCATTTATCGTGATGGAGATCCTTGAAAAGGCCCATGAAATGGAAAAGGAAGGGCGGAACATTATTCATCTGGAAATCGGTGAGCCTGATTTTCGCACTCCAACCTGCATATGCGATGCGGCCGCGGAGGCCATCGCGCGGGGAGAAACCCATTACACCCACAGCCTCGGGATCATTGAGTTGCGGGAAGCGATCTGTGATTCCTATTACCGGCGGTACGGGGTGACCATTACACCCGATCGCATTATTGTCACTTCGGGGACGTCTCCGGCGCTCTTCATGATCTTTTCGGCTCTCCTGGAGGCGGGCGACGAAATGATCATGTCTGATCCCCACTACCCCTGTTACCCCAATTTTGCGGAATTCCTGGGGGCGAGGGCCGTGCCCGTGAAAGCAGAAGAAAAGGACGCCTTCCAGATGGAACCCGATCTCATCAAGAAGAGCATGGGGCCGCGCACCAGGGCGGTGATCATCAATTCTCCATCAAATCCAACCGGCAACCTTCTCTCGCCCGACCGGATGCAGGCGATCGCGGAAATCGGTCTTCCCGTTGTTTCCGATGAGATATACCACGGTCTTGTTTATGGTGAAAAAGAGCATTGTATCCTGGAATATACGGAAGATGCCTTTGTGCTGAACGGGTTTTCCAAGCTCTTTGCCATGACCGGCTGGCGGTTGGGATACATCGTTGCGCCGCCGGATTTTATTCGGCCTTTGCAAAAGATGCAGCAGAATTTTTTCATCTCCGCCGGCAGTATCTCACAGTGGGCAGGCGTTGCAGCGCTTACCAAGGCTCAGGAAGATGTCAGGAAGATGAAAGAAACCTATGATGAACGGCGCAGGTTCATGATCAAGCGGGTGAGGGAACTGGGCTTCGGCCTTCCGGTGGAGCCTTCCGGCGCCTTTTACATGCTGGTTAATGCAAAGCACCTCTCTTCAAATTCATATGATCTGGCCTTTGACATCCTTGAAAAGGCAGGGGTCGGGGTCTCTCCGGGAATCGATTTCGGAAAGAACGCGGAAGGTTTTCTGAGGTTTTCCTACGCGAATTCCATAGAGAACATCAAGGAGGGGCTGGATCG
>JBBSAR010000534.1:0-3129 GCA_038252125.1 Desulfatiglandales bacterium | reverse complement strand
GTTGGACGAACAGTGGTCGCTATTCTGGAAAATTATCAGAATGCGGATGGAACCGTATCGATACCCAGTGCGCTCCAGCCGTATATGGGAGGGCTGGAAAAGATTAATAGAGAGACATAAAGGAAGGCATTATGGATACACAGACCCCTTATTCCTCCGGATGGCGTGATACCAGGAACGAACAGAGAGAAGGTTCTTGGGTCAGGAATCTCTTGAAACGGCCGTTGCTCCTTTTGGCGGTCCTTTTTGCCGGCCTATCCGCCGCGGCCTTTCTTTTTTTTGTGGGGGGATGGATTTTCGGCGAGACCAGTCAGGCCAGCAACGATCCGTCCGTGAACAACGCCTTGGTTTCCGTTCATAAAAAATTGGCGGAACAGCCGCGGCCTTTCCAGCCACAGGATCTGCATATAGATATCACCAAAATTTCCAGCCGGTTTTCTCTTGAAGAAGATGGCGAGACGCTTCTTGTGGAGTCTTCTCTTGACAAGGATTTACAGGACTACATTTCAAATCTGCTTCAGACTTCAGGGACCTTGAAGGCGGCGGCAGTTGTTTTGCGTCCTGATGACGGGCGGATACTTGCCATGGTCAGTTACGACCAGGGGGGGAAAGAAGGTGATTTATGTCTGCAGGCGGACTTTCCTGCAGCCAGTCTGTTTAAAATTGTGGCTGCTGCCGGGGTTCTTGAATCCGCGGGGTTTACTCCCGAAAAGAATGTCTATTTTAACGGGGGAAAACATACCCTGTACAAGAGGCAGCTAAGAAGGGATATCGGAAAATATACCAATAAGACGACCCTTAAAAAGGCTTTTGGCGCATCCATCAATCCTGTTTTCGGCAAGCTGGGAATCTATTGGTTAGGACAAAAAGGGCTGAACGATTCAGCGGAAAAATTTCTTTTCAACCACCCCATACCGTTCGATCTTCCTGTTGAGACCAGCGTAGTGAATGTTCCTGAAGATGATTACGGCCTGGCGGAAATATCCTCAGGTTTCAACAGGCATACCATGGTCTCCCCTCTTCATGCCGCCTTGATCTCTTCTATGATCGCAAACAACGGGGTTCTGATGAGACCATGGATTATAAAAAGCATTTCAGAAGCAAACGGCCATATCCTCTATGAAACAAAACCCCGGGAGTTTGTTTCCCCCATAAGCGCGGAAACGGCGGAGGCACTCAGAGAGCTCATGAAAGATACCGTGAATTGCGGTACCTGCATGACCTCTTTTTCCCGTGTGAAAAGGAAAAAGGTTTTTAAAGGTGTGGAACTGGGCGCCAAAACCGGAACCATTAACGATGAGACCGGACAATACAAATACGACTGGTTGACGGCCTATGCCATACCACCCGGGAAGAATGCAAAGAGCATCTGCATTGCCATTCTGGGCGTACATGGAAAAAAACTGGGCAGGCGGTCCAACAGACTGGGAAGAGACATCATTAATCATTATCTTTCTTCCAGGGGATGAGGCGGGACCAACTTTCGCAACAAAGAAACAACGCACGACGAACCAAGAACGATTCACTTTTAAAGGAGAAGGACCCCATGTGGGAATACACGGATAAGGTAAAAGAACATTTCCTCAACCCGAAGAATGTGGGTGTGGTGGAAGATGCGCAGGGTGTCGCGGAGGTGGGCTCCATGGCCTGCGGCGACGCCCTTAAATTGAGCTTTAAGACCGATGACGAGGGCACGATCACGGATGCCAAATTCCAGACTTTCGGATGTGCCAGCGCGATCGCCTCCTCTTCCGCCCTTACGGAAATGATCAAGGGGAAAACCATTGAAGAGGCGGAAAAAATAAGCAATCAGGATATCGCCGATTATCTGGGCGGACTTCCCAAAGAGAAGATGCACTGTTCCGTGCTTGGCCAGCAGGCGCTGGAAAAGGCCATTGCCAATTATAGAGGAGAAGAGATCCAGGAAAAAGAGGGCGAGATTGTCTGTGAATGCTTTGGAATCACCGACAGAGAGATCGAAAAAGCCATCCGGGAAAACAATCTCACGACCGTGGAGGAGGTGACCAACTACACAAAGGCCGGTGGCGGTTGTGAGAAATGTCATGATGCCATACGGGGAATCATTGCAGACATTCGCGCTGAAGAAAAACCCGTGAGCCGTCCGCCGCTCTCCAATATTCGAAAGATGAAAATGATTGATGAGACCATAGAAAATGAGATCAGGCCCTCCTTGAAAAAGGATGGTGGAAATATTGAGCTTGTGGATGTCATCGGGAATCGTGTGCTGGTTAAATTGCAGGGAAGCTGCGCGGCCTGCAAGGCATCGCAGCAGACGCTGAAAAACTTTGTGGAGGCTAAACTCAAAGAAATGGTTTGGCCCGAACTGGTTGTTGAGGAGGTGACCCAATGAAGACGATCTACCTTGATAATAACGCAACCACCCAAGTTGCCCAAGAGGTCCTGGAGGAGATGCTGCCCTATTTTCGGGAGTATTACGGGAACCCTTCCAGTGCTCATTCCTTTGGTGGGCAGGTGGGGAAAATAATCCGGGATGCGCGAGAAAAGGTTGCGTTGCTTCTGGGCGCTACTCCCGAGGAGATTGTTTTTACCAGTTGTGGTTCGGAAAGCGATAACGCGGCTATCAGATCGGCGGTGGAATTGAATCCTGAAAAGCGTCACATTGTCACCAGCAGGGTGGAACACCCGGCCATCAAGTCTCTTTGCTCCCATCTTGCCACACAAGGATTCCGCATTACGGAGCTTCCCGTAGACGGTGATGGGCGCCTGGACATGAACCGTTATAAGGAAAATCTGACACCGGACACGGCTATCGTAACTATCATGTGGGGGAATAATGAGACGGGGGTTATCTTCCCCGTGGAGGAGGCAGCCTCCCTTGCCAGGGAAAGGGGCATTTTGTTTCATTCGGATGCGGTGCAGGCCGCGGGTAAGATTCCCATCAATATGAAGGAAAGCAATATCGACATGCTCTCCCTTTCCGGTCACAAGCTCCATGCCTCCAAAGGCGTGGGCGTGCTCTATATAAGAAAGGGCGTGAAATTTACGCCTTTTATTGTCGGCGGGCACCAGGAGATGGGTCGCAGGGGCGGAACGGAAAATACGGCCGGCATCATCGGGCTCGGGAAGGCTTGCGAACTGGCCATTGAG
>JBBSAR010000533.1:0-3165 GCA_038252125.1 Desulfatiglandales bacterium | reverse complement strand
TATCAGCGGCATTCAGGCGGCCTTGGATACGGCCAATGCAGGGTTCAAGGTCTATCTGGTGGATAAGGCTTCCTCTATCGGCGGGAAGATGAGTCAATTGGACAAAACCTTTCCCACCAATGATTGCTCCATGTGTATCCTGTCTCCTAAATTTCTGGAATGCGCCACCAACCCCAATATCTCCATTTTGACTGATTCCGAGGTGGACGAGGTCCAGGGTGAAGTGGGCGATTTCACCGTTCGCCTGCTGCAGCAACCCCGCTATGTGGATACGGAAAAGTGCACCGGTTGCGGCGTGTGCGCCGAGTACTGCCCCGTCGGCGTCAGGGACGATTACAATGCGGGACTGGCTTCCGTCAAATGCATCCATCTCCCTTTTGCGCAGGCAGTGCCGGCTGTGAGCGTGGTGGACCCGGCCCACTGTCTTTTTCTGAATCGGAAGGAGTGCCAGATCTGCGTGCCCACATGCAAGACGCGGGCCATCGATTTTCATCAGAAGGTTGGGGTGCAAAAGATCCGGGTGGGCGGCATTATCCTGGCCCCGGGTTACGAAGTGTTCGATCCTTCCCTGCAAAGTCTCTATGGATACGGCCGATACCGGAATGTGGTTACCAGCCTGGAATACGAGCGACTCCTGAGTGCCTCCGGGCCCAATGGCGGGGTCCTTCGCCGTCCGTCCGACGGTTCAACCCCGGGGAAAATCGCCTGGATTCAGTGCGTGGGTTCCCGGGATGTGTCCGCCAATAAGCCCTATTGCTCATCGGTGTGCTGCATGTACGCCGTGAAACAGGTGATCCTCTCCAAAGAGCATATTCCTCCCCTTGAAGCCGTCATCCTCCATAATGACGTGCGGGCCTTCGGCAAGGGGTTTGAACGTTACTATGAGCGGGCCAAGGGGCTTTCAGGGGTCCGGTTCGAGTGGGCCAAACCGTCGGTCGTGGGCGAAGATCCAAAAACCCATGCCGTAACCCTCCGGTATCGCCTGGATGGGACCCGGGTTCGTGAAGAAGCCTTTGATCTGGTGGTGTTGTCCGTAGGACTCACCTCGCCTGCCGCTCACCGCACCCTGGCGGAAAAAATGGGGATTGCCCTGAATGAAGACGGTTTCTGCCAACCTCCCTCCGTTTTTCATCCCATGGAGACTGAAAAGGCCGGTATCTACGCCTGCGGCGTTTTCTGCGGGCCCATGGATATCCCCGATTCCGTGACCATGGCCAGTGGATCGGCAGCGCTGGCCACCCAGAAATTGGCCGTGTCGCGAGGGACCCTGGTCTCGGAAAAATCCTATCCGGCGGAGCGGGATACCCGGGGAGAGCCGCCCCGCGTGGGGGTTTTCGTCTGTCACTGCGGCACCAATATTATTAAAGGCGTGGATGTGCCTGATGTGGTGGCCTATGCGAAGACGCTGGGCGGCGTAGTCCATGCCCGGGAAGAAACTTTCAGTTGTTCCATCGATTCCATCAGGCGGATGGTTCAGACTATTCAGGAAAAGGATCTCAATCGCGTGGTGGTGGCTGCCTGTACGCCCAGGACGCATGAACCGGTTTTTAGAGATGCCCTCAGGCAGGCCGGGCTAAACCCCTTCCTTTTTGAGATGTGCAACATTCGGGAACACTGTGCCTGGGTCCATACCGGGGACAAAAAAGCGGCCACGGCCAAAGCCAGAGACCTGGTCCGAATGGCGGCAACCAAGGCGGGAATGCTCACCCCCCTTTTTCAGACGCCCTATGCGATCCTCCGTTCCGCCCTGATTCTCGGGGGAGGGGTATCCGGCATGAACTGCGCTCTTTCTTTGGCGAACCAGGGGATCAAGGTCCATCTTGTGGAAAGAAGCGATGCCCTGGGAGGAATGGCCGCAAGGCTTCGATACACGCTGGAAGGGGACCAAGTCCAGCCCTATCTCAAAGAACTCATCCGGAAGATTTACCATCACCTGCTGATTCAGGTCCATACCAGCGCCCATATCAGGACATTTTCAGGGTATGTGGGCAACTTCCACACAACCCTTCAAACGGGAGAGCGGCGGACGCTCGTGGATATTCCCCATGGCGTAACAGTGGTGGCCACCGGCGCCCGGGAATTCCGGCCCGATGAATATTCTTATGGCCGGGACGACCGGATCATGACCCACCTTGAACTGGAAGAGGAAATCTTTACCCGAAAGGAACGCATACAGTCGTGTAGGTCGCTTGTGATGATCCAGTGCGTGGGATCGAGGGATTCCGAGCGCCCTTACTGCAGCCGGGTCTGTTGCGGGCAAGCCGTGAAGAATGCCCTCCAATTGAAGAAAATAAACCCTGAAATGAAAATTTACGTGCTTTACCGGGATATGCGGACCTACGGCCTCATGGAAAGGGCTTATCGGGAAGCGGCGGAGAGCGGGGTGGTGTTTATACGGTATCATGAAGCGGACAAGCCCGAGGTGCAGGTAAACGCTTCCGGGGTGCAGGTGACGGTGACCGAACCGACTCTCGGGCAGAAGATGCTGCTTCAGGCCGATCTTCTGTCCCTGGCCGCGGCAACTGTTCCGCCCGGGGATAATCACGAGCTCTCCCAGGCCCTCAAGATCCCCTTGAACTCGGACGGTTTCTTTATGGAAGCCCATATGAAACTCAGACCGGTGGATTTTCCCACGGACGGGATATATCTGTGCGGCCTGGCCCACGGTCCCAAGCGTATCGCTGAAAGCATCGCCCAGGGGCATGCCGCGGCTTCCCGGGCCATGACCGTGTTGTCCAGGGAAGAGATGCGCGGAGAAGGGGCCATCAGCCGCGTGGATGCCCGAAAATGTACCGGCTGCGCCGTCTGCGCGGAGGTCTGCCCCTTTCATGCGGTGGAAGTGGATGCGGAGCAGGGTGTTGCGGTGGTAAACAGCGCCCTTTGCAAAGGGTGCGGCCTATGCGCGGCATCGTGCAGAAGCGGCGCCCTGGATGTGTTGGGAAACAATGAGGAGCAGGTTTTTTCGATGTTGTTAGCCGTTAGCGGTTAATGGTCGGAAAGGAGTCCCATGTTCGGCTGGAAAGGAAAAATACTCAGGATTGATCTTACCACGGGCAACCGCACGGTGGAAGACCTGTCTCCGGATTTTTGCCGCAATTATGTGGGGGGACGCGGGGCCGGGCTGAAAATCCTGATGGATGAAGTAGACCCCCGGATTGATCCCCT
>JBBSAR010000532.1:0-3194 GCA_038252125.1 Desulfatiglandales bacterium | reverse complement strand
ATTGTAGTCCTTGCTCCTTCCGAGTATTTCTCTGGGGCCTCAATTTCCTCAGCGAGTTGAATGTCATCGGAGTTGTCTGCCGCATACCATGAATTGCCGATTTCTTTCAGTGCTCTATCGGAAAGCTTTGGGGTAAATCCTTTGATTTTCGCTGGTCCGAAACCCTGCTCGTCCTTTCTCGCATCAGAATACTCCATGGGAAAAGTCTTTAGAGTATATCCTTCTTCTTGCACAAGTCGAATGTGGTCACGTGATTGCTGAAATCCTGGATTATTCCTCCCTCGATTGTTCGTCATCCAATTTTCTGAAAGGATCAAGCTTCGACGACCAGTGGTGTTCCTGTCCCATGCGCCGAAAATAACGAACCGTTCAGCATGATTCACAAAGGACCAGCTCCATTGCCAATTCTGGCAGGTGGCGCCTACAGATTTTACAAATTCTTTTCGTGTCATTTCTATTCCCTGCGAACATATATTAGACAGAAAAAATATATTATCAAAAATTTTACAAAAGAAATTACCCTATGATATTAGGTAAATAGTCCATAGGCATTACCTCCTTAAAAATAAAAACATATATATATCAACGTGTTGCCAGTTGTCTACGTTCTGTAATATATTTATTCTGCCTATTACCATGGGCGGAAAAATCTATAACCATTTGAAGTTGTGAGGTTATATGACTAAGCAAGATACAAACCAGGCTGTGGCGGTTAAAAGATTCTGGGACGCTTTTAAGGCTTGCCTGGAGGAGAATCGGGTGCGGCCTGACCATTCGGAGTTTTATGTCAAATGGGCGCAGACTTTTGTTGATTTCAGGCCTGGAAAAAAGCTGCGGGATCGTTCGGCCGAAGACATTCGTTCGTTTCTTGAAAATCTTCGGAATCGCCCAAGAATCGGGGAGTGGCACGTTCAGCAGGCCGAGCGCTCCCTGAAAGTTCTTTATGAAAACTTTCTTCCGGGCTATGTCCCCGTCCACGTGCCGGCATCTGCGCGGAGCGAACCGGTTGTGGAGAAGAAGCAGGGAAGGCAATCCAAGCATTTTCGGGATCGTGTGATTCCCGGCGAGGTTGATCGGCTGTTTTCTCCCTCGCTGCAGGCTCTGAAAACCGAAATCAGGGAAGGTCATAACTCGCTTCGCACCGAGACAGCTTATGTTGATTGTGTGAGGCGACACCATATTCATTAGCATGATCTACACCCACGTTTTGAACAGACCCGGGCTTTCCGTCAAAAGTCCCGCGGATTTTTGATGGGCAGCGAAGTGTTTCTTTGTCCCTTTTGCCTCTTCACATTCCCCCGATGAAAAGCATTTTTTCTTACAGGCGTGACGATACCTGCCATTGCCCTGCAAGGTCAAGTGAAAAGGCGCAGGCTGAAGAGTGGATATTTATTTGATATTTTTGCCGATCAGGGCTATCCTCCGCCGCGCTGCCGATACGAAAGGAAATCAAATAGCGCAGATTGGATCGCAATTAGGCATACGCAAGACGGCCTTTGGGTTCAGGGATAAGTCTATTAAGCTTAATGGCCGTTTCGATCCACTCCTCAATAATTTGCTCTGCATTGTCAAGCGCTTCCCGGTAGGTTTTGCCGTCGGCAATGCATCCGGGAAGTTCCGGTACTTCGGCCAAATAGGCGTTGTCCTCAGGACTCCAGAAAATGATGATCTCGTATTTCTTGTCCATTGTTATTCTCCAACACGAAGTTGGTGTTTGATATGGACATCTCTGCCTTTTCTGCCTTATAGCGTGACGATACCTGCCATTGCCCTGCGAGGTCAAGTGAAAAGAGGCAGACTGAAGAGCGGATATTTGTTTGCTTTTCTTGCTGATCGGGGCTATCTTCCCCTGACTGCCGATACGAAAGGAAATCAAACATCAGAAAAAATCTCTCCCTTGCCATGACCAGCGGTCTCTTGCTGGGTATCCCGTGGGCTATTCCTTCCTTTTTCTTTGTGATCTTCATCGCCTGGCTTCCCCTTTTTCAACTGGAAGAGGACATCCACCTCAATCCGAATGGCTATGCTCTTTTTAACTACGCCTTTGCCGGCTTTCTCCTCTGGAATATCCTGGGGTCCTGGTGGATTGTCCAGGCACAATGGCTGGGGGCCGTTTGCATCATTTTGGCCAATGCCCTTGTACAGGCCCTCGTTTTCTGGTCGGCAAGCCGTGTGCGGACCGTCCTGAAGATCCCTTTGCTCTCCCCTTTTCTGCTCATCTGGTTGGGGTATGAATATTTTCATAATATCTGGGACCTGGCCTGGCCCTGGTTCAATCTGGGAAATTCTCTCGTCACGGTCCCGAAACTCATCCAATGGGTGGAGTATACCGGTGTGCGTGGCGGGAGCCTCTGGATTATTCTTGTAAATTTTGCCTTTTTCAAGGCCTGGGCGATCTATCAAAAAAGGGGTCTGGTCTCAACAATCCCGGTTGGGGCGGGAATCCTGCTCTTATTATTGGTCCCTCCTCTTGTTTCGTACCAGATTTACCGTCGTGTTCCGGAAGGGGGCGAAACCGTTGCCTTTGCTTTGATTCAGCCCAATCTCGACCCCTATACGGAAAAATTCGTACCGGAAAATCAGGTCCGGCATCTGGATGAATTTATCAAGACCGCGGAGGGGCTTTGCGACGCCCAAACCCGATATTTGTTCGGTCCGGAAACCTTTATCGTGCAACAGATTGACGAGGAAAATCCCCTGACATCGCCCCAGTACCGGCGCATCATCGATTTCCAGAAAAAACATCCCGGCCTGACCATCCTCATAGGCGTACACAGCTACAGGAAACTGGACGGGGATATCCCACCGGGCAGCCGTTTCAACCGGGAAAAAGGTTTTTACTACGAGGCGTTCAATACGGCGCTTTTTCTGGCGCCGGGCGCCGCGCCGCAGTTTTATCACAAGACCAAGCTGGTTCCCATTTTTGAACGGATGCCTTTTGTGCAATATTTGGGCTTTCTGGGAAGATTTTCCCTGGAGCTTGGGGGATACAACGGCACCTACAGCTATCGGCAGGAAAACACCCAATTTCTATCGCCCGACGGATCCGTAAGCATCCTGCCGATTCTTTGTTTTGAATCGGTGTTCGGACCGTACTGCGCGCAAAATCTGACGGAGAAAAAGGGCTTTATCTGCATGATCACAAACGACGGGTGGTGGAAAAATACGCCGGGGTATCGTCATCATTACAATTT
>JBBSAR010000531.1:0-3198 GCA_038252125.1 Desulfatiglandales bacterium | reverse complement strand
GATTTTGAAATCATTGTTACAGGGGGAGTTGTTCGCTGCAAGGACAGTGGCGTAATCGGGGAATCCGCCATCGATTTCATCGGACAATTCAAGGCGGACTTCGGCATCCTGAGTATCAGCGGGATCGACGTTGAAGGAACCCTTCTCGATTTTGATTACAAGGAAATACGGGTTGACAGAGCCATTATCGCCAATTCCAAAAAGGTCTTTCTCGTAGCGGATCATACGAAATTCGGAAGGGATGCCATGGTCCGTTTGTGCAACGTAGTCGACATTCACGCGCTTTTTACCGATCGCATGCCCCCCGCGGATTTTCTGAGAATGCTCACGCAAGCGAATGTGGCCCTGTATGTCGCGGATGAGAAACAAAATTGAAACACGGAGAGAAAAAGATTGATGATCGACCTTCGTCCATTCAAACATCTTTATCCGTTTGAATCCCACTACCTTTCAGTAAACGGGCGAAAATATCACTATCTGGACGAGGGTCAGGGAGAACCTGTGGTCATGCTTCACGGGAATCCCACATGGTCCTTTTATTATAGAAACCTGGTCCAGGGCCTTTCGGACTCTTTCAGGACCATCGTTCCTGATCATATCGGCTGTGGCCTTTCAGAAAAACCGTCTCCAAAACAATACGGCTACAGGCTGATAAATAGAGTGGACGATCTGGAGCAATTTCTGGATCAATTAGGGATTCAGGAAAGGATTACCCTGATAGTCCATGACTGGGGAGGAATGATCGGAATGGCCTGGGCCGTGAGGCGCCCCCGGCAAATACGGCGCATCGTGGTGATGAACACGGCCGCTTTTCTAAAACCATTAGGCAAGAAACTGCCCTTGCGGCTTAAAATCATCCGCGACCTCAGCATCTTTGCCGTTCCGGCCGTTCTCGGAATGAATCTTTTCGCGCGAGGCGCCCTTATCATGGCGCCGGCAAGGAAACTGCCGAAAGAAGTGAAAAGAGGGCTCATAGCCCCCTATAACACCTGGAAAAACAGGATCGCCACGCTAAAATTTGTCCAGGACATTCCTCTTGTCGAATCGGACCCGAGCTATGCTTTAGCCAAAGAAACGGAAAGAGGACTCCCTCATCTTTCCCGGGTCCCCATGCTTATCCTATGGGGAAAGCGTGACTTTGTTTTTGACGAATCATATCTTTCCCAATGGAAGCGCCGCTTCCCCGAAGCAGAAGTTCACGTTTTCGAAAAAGCGGGACATTATATCCTGGAGGATGAATGGAGAAACATCCTTCCCATCGTACGGAAGTTCTTGCAAAACAACCAAGGGACTCAAGACCGGACCAAGGAAAGAACAGCACATGTCTGAAGCAAACATCGCCAACCGCCTGGTAGAAATGGCGAAAATTCACCCATACAAAAAGGCCGTCATCTGCCCCGCGGGGAGGGACCGGGATGGAAGGATCGCTTACACCCATCTGACTTTTGAACAGCTCAATGAACAATCGAACAGGCTGGCCGCAGGTCTGATGGGTAGAGGAGTAACAAAGGGCATTCGAACCATATTGATGGTGAAACCATCTCTGGATTTTTTTACGATTATTTTTGCCCTCTTCAAAGCAGGGGCGATTCCCGTGGTGGTCGACCCCGGGATGGGCGTAACCAGGATGGCCGCCTGTCTCAAGGAGAGTGAACCCGAAGCCTTCATCGGCATTCCCCTCGCCCATGTGTTGAGGAAGATTCGGCCCTCCTTTTTTGGAAACGTCAGGATCTTTGTCACCGCGGGAAGGAGGTGGTTCTGGGGCGGCGCCACCATTCGTAAACTCATAAAAAGAGGCCGTTCACCATTTGAAATGGCCGAGACCCGAACCGACGATACGGCCGCCATCCTCTTTACAACGGGCAGCACCGGGCCGGCAAAGGGGGTGATCTATACCCATGGAAATTTCGATGCCCAACTGCGCCAGATCCAGACCCACCTGAACCTTACGGGGGATGAAATCGATCTTTCCACCTTCCCTCTTTTTGCACTTTTCTGGCCCGCACTGGGGATTACCTCCGTTATTCCGGACATGGACCCCACCAGGCCCGCATTTGTGGACCCTGTAAAAATTGTGGAAGCGATACGCAACCAGGGTGTCACGACCATGTTCGCCTCTCCCGCCCTTTTAAACCGGGTGGGTGCTTACGGCAGGAAGAAAGGGATTAAAGTACCCTCTCTCAAACGGGTGATATGCGCAGGCGCCCCCGTATTTCCTGAAAACATCGAACAGTTTTCTTCTATCCTGGAGGAGGATGCCGAAATACAGACCCCTTACGGGGCGACTGAGGCCGTTCCCGTGCTGTCCATTACCGGAAATGAAATACTATCGGAAACCAGACAGCTCAGCGCCAAAGGTTATGGCATGTGCGTGGGACATCCCATCAACAACCTCCCCGTGCGCATCATAAGGATCAGCGACCAGCCCATCTCGGAATGGTCGGACGATCTGGAGATGGAAGACGGCCGGATCGGGGAAATCGTGGTCAGCGGCGCCCTGGTCACAGGCGGATATTTTAAGCGGCCCGCGGACGACGCAATCTCGAAAATCCTGGATAAGGATCGCTTCTGGCACCGGATGGGCGACGTGGGCTGGAAGGATGAAAAGGGTCGTTTCTGGTTTTGCGGCCGAAAAGCCCATCGCGTGGTTATCGGTCCGGATGAAGCGCCCATGTTCACCATCCCCTGCGAGGCTATTTTCAACGGGCATCCTGACGTGTACCGAAGCGCCCTCGTGGGAATCGGCACGAAAGGGTATAAAACCCCGGTTATCTGCATTGAGCTGAAAAGAGGGGTGACGCCCTTGAAATGGGGACGAAAAAAAATCCGAAAAGAGCTGATAGCCCTGGCCGCGGAGAATCCCTTGACCAGGAAGATCAACACGATTCTTTTTCACAAATCGTTCCCGGTGGATATCCGCCACAACTCCAAGATTTTCCGGGAGCAGTTAGCGATCTGGGCGGAGAAAGGACTTAATTAAAGAGCTATGGAAAAAGTCATTCTATCCATTGATTGCGGCACCCAGAGCCTTCGCGCCCTTCTCTTTTCCTTTAAGGGAGAACTGTTGGATAAGTACAAGGTCTCTTACGATCCGTACCAAAGTCTCCAGCCGGGTTGGGCCGAACAGGATCCGGAGCGGTACTGGGATGGCCTCTGCCGGGCCTGTCAGACCCTCAAAACAAGATCCCCCGCTCTTTT
>JBBSAR010000530.1:0-3207 GCA_038252125.1 Desulfatiglandales bacterium | reverse complement strand
TCTGCCGAGTTCCGAGAGCAGCTCAGAAAGGGTGATATGGCCACGAGCCTTGCGGGGCTGAGGAACACCACGGGCAAGTCGGACGATTGCACCGCGGTCGAGCAAAGCATGCTCCGGGATCTGGAGCGGACTGGGAGGCAAATGCAGCGCATAACGGTGCGATGCCGGGAGACTGCATTTACAAGCGGCGCTTTTTGGGCACAGGCCAATCTGCTTTCTGGGGGCATCTTGCGTCAGATGGATCTTTTTGTCCATGGTATGAGGGATTTTCATGATCGATCCGGAAAAGCGTAAGGCCATTTTCTATCTCTCTACGCAGGGCATGCCGCTCCGAAAGATCGCCCGCGAGCTGCAGGTGGATAGGAACACGGTGCGTACTGTCATCCTGCAACAAGGCGAGGTGCCGAGCACCATCCGGTCGGACAAGATCAAGCTTTGCCCCGAACTGTTAACCCGGTTGTATCTGGAATGCGATGGATACGCCCAAAGGATCCATGAGAAGCTCACCGAAGAGCACGGCGTTGAGGTCGGATACTCCACTCTTACTACCATCATTCGAGACCTTGACCTGCGCCTACCTGCGTCTGGACGTTGCGAGCAGGTTCCGGATAAGCCTGGAGAGGAGTTGCAGCATGACACCTCCGAGTACAGGGTGAAGCTTACAACCGGTGAAGTCAAGCTCATCGGCAGCCTCCTGTACTTTCGCTTCTCGAAGATCCGGTATCTCAAGTTTTACCGATTTTTCAATCGGTTCATGATGAAGTGCTTTTTTCACGAGGCACTCATGTTCTGGAACTATTCCGCACCGGTTTGCATCATTGACAATACCAATTTGGCGCGTCTTCGGGGGACCGGTAAAAATGCCGTTATCGTGCCCGAGATGGAGCAATTTGCCAAGAGTTATGCTTTTCGTTTTGTGTGCCATGAAATAGGCCATGCCAATCGAAAAGCCGGCGATGAAAGGGGATTTTTTACGGTAACCACCAACTTTTTACCCGGCCGTACGTTCAAGGATCTGGAGGATCTGAATCGCCAGGCCCTTGAATGGGCCACGGTGCGATGCATGCATCGACCCGTCGGCAAAAGCAAATTGATCCCTGCCAAGGCCTTTGAATTCGAGAAACCGTATCTTACCCGGCTGCCGGAGCTTATCTCCCCGCCGTATCTCGAGTTCCAGAGAGGGATAGACCAGTATGGATACGTAGCATTTGACGGCAACTTCTACTGGGCGCCAGGGACAGGACGCCATCAGGTGAAGGTCCTGCGTTATCCGGACCATCTTAAAATTTTCCATCGACGCGAGCTGTTGATCGAATACCCGTTACCCCCGGTGGAGGTGAAAAACAAGAAGTTTTATCCCCCCGGCCGGCAAGAGCCGAGACACCAACCAAAGGGCCGAAAGCATCCGAGTGGCGAGGAAGAAAAAATTCTTCGATCCTTCTCGAAAACTCTTGATGCCTACGTGGATTTTGCACTCAAACAGTACACCGGCAAGCGTCGACACAACTTTATTCGCGATCTGTTTCGGCTGCAACAAAGGTTGAGTCCGCAACTCTTTGACAAGGCGGTGAGTCGAGCTCTTGCCTACCGCGTCACGGATCCGGAGACCGTTTACCGTATCGCCGTCTTGCAAATGAAGGAGGCTGCCTATGAGGTACCATCCGTCCCCATTGACGAGGATTTTAAAAACAGGCCCTCTTTTCTGGAAGGTCGGTTCACCGACAAGGCAGATCTAACCCTCTACACAATTGTGCAACAGGATGAAAATGGATCAAAATCTTCTGAAGATGCTTAAATATCTGAGGCTTTCCGGACTTGTCACCAACTTTGACCGCTTCCTCGAAAAGGCCGAATCCGAGGATATCTCCCATGTCCGGTGGCTCAAGGCAATCATTGAGGAAGAATACCTCCTGAAGTTGGAAAACGCGCGGAAAAGAAGCCTTTCCCGAGCGAAAATCCCTGAAACATGGCTCCTGCAAACCTTTCCCTTCGACAGACAACCCAAGCTTGACAGGAAAAAGGTGATCCAGCTATATGATGCTTTCAGTTATATGGACCAGGCCCGCAACATTCTCTTCTTTGGCCCCACCGGCGTGGGCAAGACGGGACTGGCCACAGCCTTTCTCATCCAGGCGATCGACCGTGGATATAACGGCAGGTTTATCCGCTTCCCGGAACTCGTCGAGTCCTTGTACAAATCAGTTGCCGATCACTCCGAGGAAATATTGATAAAAACCTTCAGTAACATCGACTGCTTGGTCATCGATGAATTAGGCTATGTCGAGCTTGAGCCGGTGCAGGTGGGACTCTTTTTTACTCTCATGCAAAAACGGCACAAGAAAAAAACAACGCTGATTACATCGAACCTCGGCTTTGATCAATGGAGCTCTTTTCTTAAAAACGACCATCTCACGGCAGCGCTGATCGATCGTTTGACGGAGGTCAGCCACATTATCAACATGAAAAACTGCGTCAGTCTGCGCCCCAGACTGACTTCCTGATGAGCCGGCGATTCAGTGATCGACAATTATACCAGGCCCGCAACCATATCCCCATCCGCTATGTGATTGAAACCCTGCTGACCATCCCGTCGGAAACAGTCGAAGGCATCTTTCGATTCCGCTGTCCCCTTTGCGCTGGCCGGGATACCGCGGTCAAAGACGAAACCAACCTGTCGAGATGTTTTCATTGCGGCGAAAATTTTAACGCCATTGATCTCTGCATGCACGTCAAACGTATGAATTTTGTCGAAAGCGTCAAATTCCTGCTTGAGTGCAACAGCCAGGCAACATCGGCAACAAGCATGCCCGCCGCAATCCCCCACGAGCCGAAAAGAAAACCCCTCGAGAGCCCTATGCCGGTTCGTGAAATCATCTCCGGACTGCTGGCTAACGGCTTGCAAACAGCACCAAACATACCACCACAAGAAACCCCTCTTGCACCCCCCGCACCTCATGACATCGCTGAACTGGCACGGGTAGTCCACGACCTGTCACAAATTCTGAAGTACCTCAAAGACACCTACCATCTGAAATAAATCTTCGCTTGAATAGACGTACTAGCAGGCTGCCTCTTCGGGCGGGGTATTTTTAATTTGTTCTGGCGGGGTAGCGGGATATTTGCTTACAAATGTGCAAAGTGCCGCTGGTGAATGGCTTAATTAAACTCAGCATAAACGGGTGAAGTTAGCTCAGCGTTATAGCACAG
>JBBSAR010000529.1:0-3224 GCA_038252125.1 Desulfatiglandales bacterium | reverse complement strand
TATAAAGTCCCCCAGTATATCGAGTTCCGCGATATGCTCCCCAAATCCAAGGTGGGAAAACTCCTGCGCCGCGAAATTCGAAGCGAGGAAGGCCGAAGAGCTGGAAAGTAAAGGCCTGATCAAAAATAAGATGACAGCAAAAGAAACCCTCGACGTCAAAGCGATAGCCCTTCTCACCGGACTCTGTATTCTCTGGGGAGTAAACGCGGTTGCCATCAAAATCAGCAATGTCGGAGTCGATCCGATATTCGGCGCCGGAATCCGATCCGTGATTGCCGGACTGGGGCTCGCCATCTGGATGAAGGCAAAAGGGATGCGTCTGTTTCCAGGAAGTATCCTCGATGGAATCGCCGTCGGGGTTCTCTTTGGTACGGAATTCGCCTTTCTCTTCTCGTCGCTTGTTTTTACAAGCGTTTCTTCCGCCTGGATACTCCTTTATACCACGCCATTTTTTCATACCCTGGGTGCGCATTTTTTCCTCAAGGGAGATCGAATTACCGTGGCAAAAGGGTTGGGGCTGTTCTTGTCCTTCATGGGTATCGTCATTCTCCTGAGTAAACAGCTGGGCCTGCCCTCTTTTACGGAAATGACCGGAGATCTATTCGCCCTCGCGGCAGCCGTTTTGTGGGCTCTCACCACCATCTACATCAGAAGGCGGCTGGTGGGGAAAGTAAGCCATCATCATACCCTTTTCTATCAAACCGTTTTTTCCATTCCGATTCTTTTTCTCTTGAGCATACTGTTCCGGGAAGCACCTATCCATCATGTTGATGTCATGGTCCTTTCTTCCTTCCTGTTTCAAGGCATCGTCGTAGCCTTCATCAGCTACCTCTTCTGGTTCTATCTGGTATATACCTATCCGGTCAGCCGCGTCTCCGCCTTTACCTTTCTCACGCCGGTCTTTGCCGCCATATCAGGCATACTCTTCCTGCAAGAACCCGCAACCCTCCGCCTTGGATTATCCCTGTTGTTCGCCAGCCTCGGCATCTACGTGGTCAATCTGAAATGATGGATGATTAGCGTAAGCCAAAGGCCCCGATTCACACCCCATACCTTACATAAGGCATATTATCCATATATTACAAATAGATGCAGGAACAGTTCACCACTCAAAAAACCTTGACAGCTCCCCACGCGTATGCTATTTTTTCAACTTTACTGCTTTGTCTGCGTTCACTTAATTATTCGGGGGCCCATCATGATTACAGGCAATGATTCACCAAACAATGATCGAGAGAATCAGAACGAAATCCTCGTTTCAGGCTCAAATCCTTCTTCGAAGCGGGATGCGGGCAACATCTTTTCAGACGAAAGCGAAGTAATAGAACTCATGGATATTGTTAGAAAAGAAGCCCGGCCGGACGGATCCGATTCTTCTTCCGGCCTTTCCGAGCAAAAAATGGAGGAGTTCGCTGAAAACCAAACAGAGATTGATCTCGATGAATTGACAAAGGAAATGGAAACCTTTTCGGAAAATATGCCCGATCACGACAGGTTGGAAGATCCCCTTTCTTCCTCCGATTTTGATTTCGAGACCCATGAAGAATCTTACACGGAGACCTCCGCCGAATTCCCTGACGACGATTTGGAAGAAATCATGTCCAAGCTGGAACAAGAGGGAAGAACCGGCACTGCTTTGAATCCCCTGCCCGGCAAAGCATTGTCGGGCATGACCGAAGAAAGGATGGAGGCCTTAATAAGGGAGGTTGTTGAAAAGGCTGTGCGTGAGACAATGGCCCGGGTGGCCGAGAAAGTCATTACGGAAGCGATTGAAAGCCTCAAGGAGAGTCTCAAACCTTAGGCATGCGATAAAAATTGGCCAGGCGTTGGCAATCCCCTTATGGAAGGTTTCACCCCCATGGTTTTCGCGGATGATTTCTCCCTGATAGCGGGACAACAACAGGTTGCTTTCGGATACCGAGAAAGAACACGGGGGTTGTAACAGGACAACCCCCGTTTGTATCTTATTCAAAAGCAATGACGGAATGGCTTCCTGATTCTGTATTTCGCTGCCGGGGAATTTGAATAGGATACCCCCGTTTTTGTTCCCGTAGGGAAGACCTGTTGCGGATGAGGTGTGGTTATGACTATCTCAGCGATCGAAATGAAAAATGTCTATTTCGCCTATGAAAAGACTCCGGTTCTTGAAGACATTACCTTCACGCTGAAACAGGGTGATTTTCTGGGAATCATAGGGCCCAACGGGAGTGGGAAAACGACGTTGCTCAAGCTTATGTTAGGAATCATCAAACCTGACAGAGGTGAAATCAAAGTCCTGGGAAAACCGCCGCACCATGTCAGTCACCGTATCGGTTATGTACCGCAGAACCTCGATTTCAATATCACATTCCCCATCTCCGTTCTGGATGTGGCCCTGATGGGAAGGCTGTCCCGATCCCGCATCGGAAGATGGTATTCCGGAGAGGACTTCCCGAAAACCGAAGACGCGTTAAGAAAGGTGGGGATGTGGAAGCACAGGCGCGCAGCCATCGGAAGGCTTTCCGTTGGCCAGAGGCAAAGGGTCTTTATAGCCAGGGCACTGGCGACGGATCCGGAAATCCTTTTTCTTGACGAACCCACCGCCAGCGTAGACCTGGAATTCGGGACAAACCTGTTCGACCTTCTCCACCAGTTGAATGAGAAAGTCACCATCGTCACCATTACACACGATGTGGGAGTCATATCACGGCATGTTAAATCGATAGCCTGCGTCAACCGATCTCTTACCTTTCACAGCGACAAGCGTATTTCCGCTGAAATGATCGATGCCGCCTACCAGTGTCCCGTGGACCTGATCGCCCATGGTCTGCCCCATCGGGTGCTTCCCAGTCACGAGGGGAAATAGCATGTGGGATGCCCTGCAATTTGAATTCATGAGGAATGCCCTCCTTGCCGGTGTTTTCGTAAGCATTTCCTGCGGCATCATCGGAAGCCTTATCGTAGTGAATCGAATCGTATTTATTTCGGGCGGCATTGCCCACTCGGCTTTCGGCGGGATCGGGCTTGCATTTTTTCTCGGTTTTTCTCCTTCCCTGGGGGCCGCGGTTTTTGCCGTGGGAGTGTCCATGATCATGGGCGCCGTCAGCTTGAAAAGCAAACACCGGGCGGACACCGTTATAGGGGTATTGTGGGCCGTGGGGATGGCGCTGGGAATCCTGTTCATAGACCTGACGCCGGGCTACCACACAGACCTGATGAGCTACCTTTTCGGGAGCATCCTTACC
>JBBSAR010000528.1:0-3226 GCA_038252125.1 Desulfatiglandales bacterium | reverse complement strand
TATTTCCTGGTCTGTTCCGGTGTCCTGTGGGCCGAAAGCACCTTTACCTCATGGGGAATTCCCAGTTCTTCAAGGATGGCCACGCAGCCCTCCATTACGGCAAAATCGGAACTGCTTCCCATCAGCACAGCAACCAATGGTTTTTGGACAGACATCTGCTTCCTCCTGAAATTTCCGTTATGTGTTTTTAGACATTCCTATTAAAGGGTAAATGATCATTCCCGCCAGCCAGGCAATGTCTTCCGCGGACAGCATACTGGGGATAGTCCGGTCGAACAGGATGGTTCCCTCCGGAGGGAATTCATCATCGCCTCTCCAGAGAATCAGAGCCACCGGGACAAGCGGAAAAGCCCGAACCGTTACGGACAGATCTCCCTGGTCAAAAGGGATCGCTCCGTAAACCTGGACGGCCAGGTCCATCAATATTTCGGGGGTGCTTCCGAAAACCTGGACCATCGGATTCTTTGCCCTTCGAAGAAAGGCATCGAGATAAAATCTGCCATCCGGGACTTCCTGGTAGGCGATCCATTGGCCTGTCGGGTTAAGTCCGTTTGCGCCGTTCAGGTAGTGAAAAATCAACACCTGTTGTTGAACCGGCACCTCTTCTCCGGAGTCTTTGAAAAAACAGCCCAGTTCCGGCCATCCTATGACCACTTCCCTGTTCAGAAAAGGGAGGGCCAAAAGAGGATTTGCAGCACCTTCTTCTGCAATGGTTCCGCCGCTCAGAGTCGCGATCCGGCCCGGGTTTTTTTTTCGTAATTCTTCTTTTGCAAGTGCAACTGCATTGTTGTAATCGTCGATCCTCGCCATGTTTCAGCTCCTCAAGATTAAATCGAGGTGTTTCCATCTTTTTGATGAAAAATTGGGGTATGCCCCGTAGAAAGTTCTGGAAGGTGTGTTATAATAACAATTCGCCATTAATTTCAAGCCTAATGTGGAACGAATGGTGTCGGATGTGCAGAGGAGATTTATGGCCCGGAAGAAAAAGAAGAAAGTTGCTGAGAAGAGGAAGACCGGCGCGAGCAAGACTCCGAAGGTGTTTCATCCGGCATTTGACGATCTGGCTCGCCTGAAAAAGAAGAAGCCGGTATTGGCGGAAATTCCGAAGAAAGAGAAGCCCCCCAAGGAAAGTTGGGAAATGGACGAGGATCAGTATTTTCTGGCAAAAATGTCGGATGTGGTCCCTCTTTCACAAGGCCCCGAAAAAGTCGTCATGTTTCCGAACGAAGATCTGAGACCGCCTCATCCCGCCAAAAACGACGATATGGAAGCGGTTGCACACCTGTGTGATCTTGTGAGCGGGTCCGCGCCCATGGATATTACGTTCAGCGACGAATATATGGAGGGATCCGTCAAAGGGTTTGATCGAAAACTGATGCAGAAATTGAAGAAAGGCTTGTTCCCCATTCAGGATTATGTGGATCTGCATGGAATGATTAAATCCGATGCGGAAATGAAAATGCGGGATTTTATTTTAAAGTGCCATCGACAGGGCTTCAGATGCATCCTTGTGGTTCATGGAAAGGGCCTCAATTCTGAAAATAAGGTTCCGGTCTTAAAGGAGCAAATCCCTCTATGGCTGAGTCGTGGTCCTGTGAGAAAAATCATTCTGGCCTTTTGTACGGCAATGCCATACGATGGGGGGACAGGGGCGATCTATCTCTTGCTCAAACGCCCCTCCGGTATTTTATGAAACCAACCGGCAATATTACAAAATAGTGGAGGCATATCCAGGAATGAAGCTTTGCATTATTGGACTTTCGCAAGCAGGTAAAACCACGGTTTTTGGGGCATTGACAGGCGCGAGGGGCGAAAAAGACAGCCAGGGCGGTTCTCGATCGGATACGCGAATTGGGACTGTGACGGTTTTTGATGAGAGGATCGATTTCCTCTCTGGAATGTATCAACCGAAAAAGACGATCCACGCCAGGATTGAATATTTTCTTCCCGCTGATACGCGGTCCGGAGCCAGTTCGCGAACAGATGGGGGTTTTCTGACCCAGGCCCGGGCGTGCGATGCGCTTGTGCATGTGGTCAGAAATTTCGATAACCCGGCGGTTTCTCCGGCCACTCCGGAAGAGGATTTTTTGAAACTGGAAGAGGAGATGATCCTCAACGATCTCATGGTTGTGGAAAAGCGCATGGAGAGGCTGAATCTTGACATGAAACGTGGCAAGAAACCGGATGAAAGGGAGATGTCACTCTTGAATTCGTGCAGAGAACTGTTGGAATCCGGAAAATCTCTCCGAACCAATCCTGGGCTTGCCGAAGATCCGCTGCTGAAAGGATTCACCTTTCTTTCGGGAAAGCCTGAACTTGTCTTGGTCAACAACGATGATGAGGATGAAACGCTGCCCCCGTGGAATAAGAAACCGGAGGAGGAATGTCTTGTTGTCAGGGGAAGGCTGGAAATGGATATCGCGTCCATGACCAGTGAGGAAGCCCGAGAGTTTATTGAAGCCTATCATATCAAGGAATCGGCCCTGGATCGGGTGATAGGGAGTTCTTACCGGATTCTGAATAGAATTTCATTTTTTACCGTGGGTCCGGATGAGGTGAGGGCATGGCCCATTACCGCGGGAATACCAGCCGTGGAAGCCGCTGGAGAAGTACATTCCGATATCAGCAAAGGATTTATCCGCGCTGAAGTGGTGGCCTATGAAGATCTCAAATCGCTTGGGGGGTTTCAGGAAGCGAAAAAGGCAGGCCTCGTGCGCCTGGAAGGAAAAGAATACGTGGTAAAGGATGGCGATATCATCAATTTCAGATTCAATGTGTAAAACGCTGTAATGCAGAGAGGTGTTCCATGGAAAAAATAAAGGTTGGTATTGTCGGTGCGGGGGGATACGGGGGGTGTGGCGCCATTGAACTTCTTTGGAATCATCCGCACGCCCTGATCCGGGCGTTGATAGACAAACAGGATGTGGGGAAGCCCATCAGCGATCTGTACCCCCATCTGAAGGGTTTTTGCGACATGGTTATTACGGACCCCGACGATGAAAACTGCCCGGATGATTTTGATGTGGTTTTTTTTGCGACGCCTGACGGGGTCGGTCAGAATGCGGCGCCGTCGTGGATCAAAAAGGGCGTGAAGGTCGTTGATTACAGCGGAGATTTCCGATTCAACGATCTCGAAATCTACAAAGGGTACGCAGGCAGGATCGGCCGAACACAGGAACACGCTTCTCCCGAGATGCTGTCCCGTTCCGTCTATGGTCTGGCCGAG
>JBBSAR010000527.1:0-3229 GCA_038252125.1 Desulfatiglandales bacterium | reverse complement strand
GCGTGTCATGAAAGATGCGGCACTTTGCGGTCTCGGTCAAAGTACGCCGGCGCCCATACTGGACACGTTGAAGTTTTTCAGGAATGAATACGAAAACCGCATCAGTCAGTCGGTTTTCTTACGAAGTCTCAAGACCATAAACGGTTAACAGACGAACCGTACCGGAAAAAACCGCGAAGCCAGGTTTAAGGAGGTCGTAAAAAGTGGAAGAGAAAACGAGTAAATATCTGTGTCCCTACTGCAGCACGAAATTCGATGCATTTGAGGACCTGAAAACCCATGCCTTGTCGGCACATACCGGAGAGCCTGCGCCTTTACCGGAAGGGATGATCCGGCTGACGCTCAACGGAAATGAATACCAGATCCAGGTGCAGCCGGAATGGACCCTGAACCATCTGATCCACGACAAGCTGGGTCTGACCTCTCCGAAGATGTTCTGTGACCGAGGGGCCTGCGGATCCTGTACGGTCATTATGAACGGGCGACCGATCCTCTCCTGCATGACGCTGGCCATCGAGTGCGACGGCAACACCGTCGAAACCGCCGAGGGGATCGCCGATCAGGATCATCCCCTGGTGGAGGCCTATGTGAAACACCACGCCATGCAGTGCGGGTATTGTACACCGGGGTTTATCACCACGGCCAAGGCGCTTCTGGACAAGAACCCGAATCCCAGGGAAGAGGAGATCCGCGAAGCCCTGGGCGGCAACCTGTGCCGGTGCGGCACCTACCCGCAGCATCCGAAAGCCATCATGGAAGCGGCCGAGATCCTGGCAAAAAAGGGAGGGAAATAGGATGAGTGTACAAAGAGAATATGACCGAATGATCGAAATGGAGGATAATGTTGGGTTTGACAAATATCCTCTCAAGAAATTCGATCAGATCGGCCGAGAGGGCGTTCGCCGGCTGGACGGCAGGGAAAAGGCCAGCGGTCGGGCCGAATATACGATGGACGTTCAACTGCCCGGCATGCTCCATCTGAAATTTCTCAAATCCCCCTATGCCCATGCGGAGATCAAGGGCATGGACACCGGCAAGGCTGAAATATTCCCCGGTGTAAGGGGGGTTTTAAGATATGATGATCCCGGACTGCCGGAGGTGGCCGATCTGGGCGGACACGGACCGACCGCGGAAAGACCCATCCCCCATGTGGCTCATTTTGAAGGCGAACCGGTTGGGGTCGCCGTGGTGGCGGATACCGAAGATATCGCCGAAGAGGCCTTGCGACTGGTGAAAGTGGAGTGGGAGCAACGCCCTTTCCTGCTGGATGTTGAAGCGGCACTGGCGGAAGATGCACCGTTGGCTCATCCGGAAAACTATCCTGAAAATAACGTGGAAGTGGAGCATGCGGAAGAACATGGCGATGTGGAAGAGGGTTTTTCCCAGGCGGACAGGGTTGTGGAGTTCGAGGTAACCAGACGGCTCCACACCTATATTTCACCCGAAAGGCCATGCGGCGTGGTCCGGTGGAACGGAGATTATCCGGAGTTCTGGCTGAAACACCAAAGACCCCATGAGAACAAACGGGCCATCTCTTCCTGGTATGAAAAGGTTCCCATGAACCGGGTGGAAATGCATATGCCCTATCAGGGGGCCACCTTCGGCGGCTGGACACAGTTTCACTGGAATCAGGGCCCCCTCTATTGCGCTGCTTTCATGGCCAAACGGACGGGGCATCCGGTAAAATACGCCTTTGACCGAAGGGGAGATTTCTATGGCGGTTCCATGGACGAGGGCAACTACTACTACAAGGTGGGTTTCAACAATGACGGGACCATACTGGCGGTAGAGGCAAAAGCGCACTTATCCAACCCCATGTGGGAAGGTTTCGGACCTGGAAACCACTTTGAGGACAATACCAGAATTCCCAATCTTTACGCCCCCAGGAAAGTTATTAAGGTCAATAAGGGACCCAACACCGCCGTCCGGTGTGAACAACTCCCCAATACCATGAGTTTCACCCTGGTCTTTGACCGGGTGGCGGCTGAACTGGGCATGGATCCCATTGATGTTGCCATCATGAATGACGGCGCCAAAGGCCACGATATGGAATGGCTCACGGAACGGAAGGTGGAGGCGGGGTTTACCCCCAGGGACAGTCTGAAGGAGTGTCTGGAAAAAGGGAAGCCCTCCATCGACTGGGACAATAAGTGGCATAAACCCGGGACCAAGAAACTGCCCAACGGCAAAATGCACGGTATTGCCTTTACCTGGACCCATGAATGGGACGATTCCTGCGGCTCCGGTGAGATCGCCATGCGGGTGGAACGAAACGACGGCACCATCAGCATCCTGGGAATGCGGTGCGACAACGGGGTGAACGCCGAAACCGGATACTGCCAGATCGCCGCCAACGAGTTGGGCATGCGTCTGGAGGACATTTTTTACCGGCCGCACACGGACACCGGTTTCTTCCCCATGTGCCCCGATTCATCCACCAATACCGGCGTCAACGGGTGGGCCGTCCGGCATTGCGCCAGACTCCTCAAGGCCAAAATTCTGGAAGCCGCGACCAGCCCCAGGGCGGTCACGCAGCGGGGTGATTATCCGCCTCTTTTCCCGAAACTGAAACCGGAAGATCTGGATATCAAGGACAGCGTCATTTTTGTAAAGGCCGATCCCAAAAAGAAGATGTCCGTTGCCGAGTTGGTGGGGCCTTCCGCCGAGGCGGGCCCCCTGTCCTTTCATGAACTGAACGGCGCTGAAAGGCACCCTTTCAGCGCGCCCCTCTTTGCCCATGCCTACCAGGCGCAGATTGGTTGTTATAAGGGCTTTCGTCCGAAATTTTGCAGGCAGGTCCATTTTATGGAGATAGAAGTGGATACGGAGACCGGCGAAATCGAGGTAACCAAGGTGGTCAATGTGAACGACGTGGGCAAAGTGATCAGTCCCGAATCGTGCGCGGGTCAACAATATGGCGGCTCTTACATGGGGGTGGGACGGGCCTTGTTTGAAGAGATCGTCCATGATCCGGTTACGGGCGTCATGTTGAACGGAAACCTTTTGGACTATAAAATCGCTACCATCGGTGACTGTGGGACCATCAATACACACCTGGTGGAGACCCAACAGGGTTACGGCCCTTACGGCGCCTTGGGAATCGGCGAGGACATCTCCACGGTCATTCCCGCCTTGCTGGGACCGGCCGTCTACAACGCCATCGGAAAATGGATCTACGATTTTCCGATCACACCGGAAAAGGTCTTAAAAGCGCTGGGGAAGATAGAGG
>JBBSAR010000526.1:0-3233 GCA_038252125.1 Desulfatiglandales bacterium | reverse complement strand
GTACTTCCGGGTCGCTGCAGCCCTCCCACGTGCTACGAGCCATGGGGGTTCCGTTCACCATGGCCCATGGGTCCATACGATTCAGTTTGAGCGTCTACAACACGGAAGAGGAAGTCGACTTTGTCGTTGAAAAGCTGCCGCCTATCATCCAAAAGCTTCGCAGCTTCTCTCCCTATTGGGAAGAAGGCAAGGGTGCGTGCGCAACCCGCTGAGCTATTTCCGGAAGGTGTAAAGGAGGGCGTTTTCCATGGATGCCAAGGCCAAAATGGATGCCTGCGTTATCGAAGTAGAAGACAACAGCCGGTTTCGTGAAGAAATCCCTGGGATTGTGGATGAACTGGTCCTTTCCTGCAGTGTGGAAGGGTGTTTCGATCATGTGGGCCCGGAACCGATTTCTTCCCGTGAAACGATCATCGATATCCTTGAAAGGGCCTTTCGCATTCTCTATCCCGGATATTATTCCCGGAAACGGGTGGATCGATTCAATCTCAAGTACTATTTCGGCCAGGAGGTGACCCACTTTTTCGAGATCCTTTCGGAGCAGATCACCTTGGCTATTCGGCATGACTGCCTGCGATACGACCAGCCATGCAGTCAATGCAAGAAAAGGGGTGGAGAGGAAGCGATTCTTTTTGGCAAAAAACTTCATGAGCTCCGGTCCTTGCTGGCCCTGGATGTTCGGGCTGCCTACGATGGCGACCCGGCTGCCGGGAGTTATGATGAAATTATTTTCAGCTATCCCGGGCTTTTTGCCATCACGGTATACCGCATAGCCCACCAGCTTTTCGAGCAGGGCATCCCGCTGATTCCGAGGATCATGACGGAATACTCCCACAGCAAGACCGGCATCGACATCCACCCGAGCGCTCATATCGGAGAGAGTTTTTTCATCGACCACGGGACGGGCGGTGTCGTGGGCGCCACGACGGTAATCGGAGATCGGGTCAGGCTCTATCAGGGGGTTACCCTTGGCGCCCTGTCTATTCGAAAAGAAGAGGTGAAGGTACTGAGCGGTGCGAAGCGGCATCCCACCATTGAAGACGACGTGGTGATCTACGCGGGTTCCACTATATTAGGGGGAGATACGGTTATCGGCGCCCGATCCGTGATCGGGGGGAATGTCTGGATCACCAAGTCGGTGCCGCCGGATACCCTGGTCTTTGCCAAAACTCCTGAACTGGTTTTTAAAGAAAAGAGGAGGCACAGCGATGCCTGATGCAACAGAGCGCGGTGTAAAGCGGATATATGACCGTGTGACCGAAACCATAGGTTGCACGCCTCTTGTCAGGTTGAACTGGATTTCACAGGGTATTTCCGCATCTATTGTGGTGAAATTGGAGTACAGAAATCCCCTGGGGAGCGTGAAGGATCGCATTGGTCTTGCCATGGTTGAATCCGCGGAAAAGGAGGGCCTGATCCGGAAAGGCACCGTGATCGTGGAGCCGACCAGTGGAAACACCGGCATTGCCCTGGCTTTCGTGTGCGCGGAGAAGAAATATCCGCTGGTTCTTACCATGCCTGAGACTATGAGCATTGAGAGGCGGAAGCTCCTGAAACATCTTGGCGCACAACTGGTTCTGACTCCCGGGGCGGAAGGGATGAAAGGGGCCATCCAGAGGGCCATGGAAATTCGGTCGGAGACGCCGGGGGCCTATATGCCGAACCAGTTTTCCAACCCGGCCAATCCGGAAATACCCCGGAAGACCACGGCGGAGGAGATATGGACGGATACCGAAGGGACGGTGGATATTCTGGTTGCAGGGGTCGGGACGGGGGGAACGATTACCGGTGTTTCAGAGGTGATCAAAGCTCGAAAACCATCTTTCAAGGCCGTTGCGGTGGAGCCGCGGGATTCCCCTGTCCTGTCCGGTGGAAAACCGGGGCCCCATAAAATTCAGGGAATCGGGGCGGGTTTTGTGCCCGAGGTGCTGAACACCGGAATAATTGACGAGATCGTTACCGTCACCAACGAACAGGCATTTGAAACCGCAAGGAAGATGGCGAAACTGGAAGGAATACTCTGTGGAATTTCTTCCGGGGCTGCGGTATGGGCGGCGATGGAGGTGGGAAAAAAGCGGGAAAACCAGGGAAAAACGATCGTAGCAATCCTGCCCAGTACCGGAGAGAGATACCTGAGCACGCCGCTTTTCCTTGAATAGCTCCTCAGCAGGACATGCAGGCCTTCACGAAGCCGTAAAAGAGCGGGGCAGGGAACTCCATCCTTGATTTCAGCTCGGGGTGTGCCTGGGTAGCTACAAAGAATTTGAGGGCGGGCAGTTCGATGAACTCCACCAGCCTGCCGTCCAGGGAAAGTCCTGAAAAAACCAAACCTTTCTCCTGCAGAACAGCGTGGTAATCGGGATTTACCTCATACCGGTGACGATGCCGTTCAGAAACCTCTTTGTTTCCATATAATCCATGAACGACGGACCCCTCCTGTAAAAGGGCAGGGTAGGCTCCAAGCCTCATCGTCCCGCCCTTTTCCGTGATCTCTTTCTGTTCCGGAAGGATGTCGATGACCGGATGCGGGGTTTGAGCGTCCATTTCGGAGGAGTTTGCACCGGTTAGCCCGCAAACGTTCCTGGCGAATTCAATGACGGCAAGCTGGAGACCCAAACATAGTCCCAGGAAGGGGATATTCTGTTCTCTCGCCAGGCGAATAACCTCAATTTTGCCCTCTGTTCCCCTTGAGCCAAATCCACCTGGTACAACCAGCCCGTCCACCTTTTTCAAGAAAGAGCTGTCATGTAATTCTGTTGTTTCCACCCATTCCAGATTTATTTTGCACCCCAAATGGGCCGTGCAGTGATTAAAACTTTCGATGATGGAGGCATAGGAATCCTCCAACTTGGTGTATTTGCCGCACATGGCCACGGTGATCTCTTTCCGCGGATTCTTGATGTTTTCCACCAGTTTTTTCCATTTTCTGAGATCAGGAGGGCTGTAGATATTCAGCTTTTTGTGAATGATTTCCGGAAGACCCTCTTTTTCGAAAACAATCGGGATCTCGTAGATATCTTCCACATCGAGACCTGTAATGACGGCATCGGGACTTACATCGCAGAAATTGGATATTTTCGTCTTAATCTCTCTGGTGAGATATTCCGGACACCTTCCAATAATAATATCCGGAAAAATTCCTCTTTGTTTGAGCAGGTTCACGCTTTGCTGCGTGGGTTTCGATTTCTGTTCGTTGACCCCGTAAGGAATGGGTACGTAGGTGAGATGGATGT
>JBBSAR010000525.1:0-3237 GCA_038252125.1 Desulfatiglandales bacterium | reverse complement strand
CAACGTCAGGTTCCAATACCAATCCAATACAAGAATATCAAGTTTGATGAAGCATTCCGTGCGGATATTGTCATCGAAGATAAAGTAATATTAGAACTCAAATCTGTTGAAAGGGTGTCGGAAGCTCATAAAAAGCAGGTGCAGACCTACCTCAGACTGACTGGATGCAAGCTTGGTTATCTCCTCAATTTTGGTGAGGCACTGATGAAATCCGGCATAACCAGGTGCGTTAACCGTCTTGAAGAATAATATTCTCAGCGTCTCTGCGCCTCCGCGGGAACAAAGTTGTAGATTTTAAAAGGAGAGAAATCATGAAAATTATCGGAGTAAGCTGCAGCCCGAGAATAGGCAAGACCACCAGGTATGCCCTGGACCAGTGCCTGAAGGTTGTGATTGAAAAGTTTCCTGAAGTCAAAACGGAAGTCATTGATCTGGCGGAAAACAAAATCGGGGGTTGCATCGCCTGCGGGCAATGCATGAAAAAGCTGGAATGCAGCCAGGACGATGACTTCAACAAACTCATCCCTCTTCTGTCCGATCCGGCGCCCTCCGGGATGATCGTGGCAACGCCCGTCTATCTCGGCGCCATAACCTCCCAGTGCAAGGCCTTTCTGGACCGGTGCGTCATGTTCCGGAGAAACGGCTTTTTATTCAGGAATATGGTAGGCGGGGTCATTGCCGTGGGCGGATTCCGAAACGGAGGCCAGGGAGTTGCGATCCAGCAGGTGCATGCCACCATGCTTGTCCAGGATATGATCGTTGTGGGGGACGGCGCGCCGGGTTCCCATTTTGGTGGAAGCATGTGGAGTGGTCAACCCGATGGAGTTGAAGGAGACGAAGTTGGCCTTCAAACCGTGCAAAGCCTTGGACGCCGGGTCGCGGAACTGGCCCTGCGGCTGGCGTCGTAGAAAGCCTCAAGGTCCTTTTTCCCGGAACCAAAAGCCTTCCCTATTCGTATAATTTGTGTGACTCGTGGTTAAAGAGACATTTCCACGATAGTGGAGAATTTTTGAACATCGCAACCATCATAACGGAAATCCAGAGCCTCGGGGTAAGGATTCACCGGAATGTGCTCCAAAGAAAAGGGGGCGCAGGTCCCGCGGAAGGGGGCTCCCTTATCATCGAAGGGAAAGCTGTCAATGTGCCCGTGGCAAGCCCTTTTGTTTCTGAATCGCCCTACCACATTCAGGAAGCAGGTGGGCAAACCTTCCTTTTCAAGGCCGGAAAAGAGATCCTCCCTGTCGGTCTCATCGATGCACCGGCGTTCTATGGGTTTTCCACCGAAGAGGGGATTCCCTACACAAGCATTGCCCTCCTCCACGGAAGGGACTGCCTGGCCAGCTCGGTCATCCAGACCTGCGTATACTGGAATTCCAGGCAGAGATGCACGTTCTGCGGAATTGAGCTGTCCCTCAAAAATAAGAACACGATTCCCGTTAAAACCCCATCACAAATTGCTCAGGTTGCCGCCGCGGCGCGAGAGTATGACCATGTGACCCATATTGTCCTCACAACGGGCACGGGAACCCCTCCGGGATCGGAGATACAGGCCTTGGCGGCATGTACACGGGAAATCAAGCAATTGACGTCGATCCCCGTACACGTCCAGTTCCAACCGCCTCCCCTCCTCGACGCACTTTTCCTGTTAAAGGAAGCCGGTGTGGATACAGTGGGAATCCATATGGAAACCTTCGACTCCGACACCCTGATGAGGGTTGCTCCCGCAAAGGCTGCCATTGGGCTGAAACGTTATAAAGATGCCTGGAAAGAGGCTGTGGAAATATTCGGCCCCAACCAGGTCAGCAGCTTTATTATCGCGGGTCTGGGTGAAAACCCGGACACCGTCATTTCGGGCAGTGCGGCGCTGGCCGACCTGGGAGTGTATCCCTTTGTGGTGCCGCTGAGACCGATTCCGGGATCACGGATGGAGGACAATCTTCCTCCCGACCCTCGAATCATGGGAAATATTTATGAGCAGGTAGCCGCCATCCTGAAAAATAAGGGACTTTCTTCCGCTGACTGCAAGGCAGGTTGCGTCCGATGCGGCGCCTGCTCCGCCCTGCCCTTCTATGAACGGCCTCCCGAATCGCTGGTCTGCCACCCGGCAAGAACGGCAAACGAGAAAGCGCAAGCCTTTGAGATACGAAAGGCGGTCTTTGTGCGGGAACAGAAACTTTTCCAAGATACGGACGTGGATGAAAATGACAAAGACGGCATGCACCTGGTCGCCAAACAGGAAGGCAGAATCATCGGGACGGTGCGGGTGTATCCCGCAGGAACGGGAAACGGAGACTGGATTGGGGGAAGATTAGCTGTTCTAAGGGACTTCAGGACATCGGGCGCAGGCGAACTGTTGGTGAGGGAAGCGGTGACAATCGTCAAAAAGCTTGGCTGCAACCACTTTACAGCGCATATCCAGGCGAATAACATAGCATTTTTCGCGCAGTTGGGTTGGAAGGGCATAGCACCGGTTAAAGACCATTTCGGCAGACCCCACCAGGTGATGGAAGCTGATCTTACAGACGGAAGGCAGAAGACAGAAGACAGAAGTCAGGAGTGCGGATAAATTACCAAGCCCGGTATTTGTTATGAGGAACCCAAAAATGAACCTGGCTGAACTAGTCAAAAATACAAGAGAATATATGGGCCTGGTGCGTAAACGTCCCATCGCGGAAGTCTACGATAAACTCATTCTTCATGGCGTACCCGGCCCCCAGCTCCCCAACTACGGGGACGACGCAGCCGTTATTCCTTTCAAAGATGAATACCTGCTCCTGGCCGCCGACGGCATGATGACGAAGCTCCTTCAGAATGAACCCTATGCCGCGGGAAAGGCCTCGGTAATGGTGACGGTAAATGATATCTACTCCATGGGAGGAAGACCCCTCGCCCTGGTCAATGTGCTGGCGAGCGGAGATGAAGCACATCGGTCCAAGGTCATCGACGGCATAAAGAAAGGCTGTGAAAAATTGAATGTCCCCATGGTGGGCGGGCACCTCCATCCGGACGCGCCCCTGAACGCCCCTTCCCTTTCCGTGGCCATCCTGGGACACGCCACAAAACTTCTCCGGAGCCATCTAGCCAAGCCGGGAGACGATCTCATTTTTGCGGCCGATCTTAACGGACAGGTGGGCTGTAGCTCGGTCACAAGCTGGGATGCCAACTCGGGAAAAACCACCGAGGAGCTGCTTCACCGTCTAGAAGCCCTTCCCCTTGTCGCCGAAAGGGAATGGGCCT
>JBBSAR010000524.1:0-3244 GCA_038252125.1 Desulfatiglandales bacterium | reverse complement strand
TTGTAAGACCGGCAGGTATGCATTCCCACGGAGGACCGTGGGAACGAGGAATACAAGAAACCACCTCTGCTTTATCCATTCGTTTGATTCGTTTAATTCGTGGTTGAAAAAGTGTTTTCATCATGTTTGCCTTGACAGGAACAATCTTACGGAACTATGAATGAAACCCTTAATAGAGCCTTGTCCCCAACACGGGAGGTGAAAGATAGCGCAATGACGGATATTCTCTGTTTCTCACGAAACAATGCCACCACGGTAGAACAGTCTGATGAAGATACCCTCGTCTCCTCCTGCCGATTGCAGGATACCCTGATGGATCTCCTTGTCGTCATCCGGGTGAAAACTCCCGATCTGGAAATTACGGATATCCAGGCGGAAATCCGCCGGTCCTCAGAAGCAGATATTCCCGGCATCCATGACACCTTGAAAAGGGTGGTCGGGGTCCGCGTGGGGCCGGGCATCAAGAAGATAGTGAAGGGCCTTATCGGAAAGAGCACGACGGAAAAAAAGCTCGTTTTCATGATCGGAGAGTGCTGCAACGGAATTATTCTCTCTTTCACGAAACAGGTTCTCGGTAAGGCCCCTGAGGACTTGGAGGGAGAAAAGGCATTTTTCGCCGATATGGTGAAAAACAGCCCACGCCTTTACAACAGTTGCGCGGCCCTCTCATGGGACAGTCCACTCATGGAGAATGTTGAAGCACCATGATAGAAAGAAGGATAGCCACATGTTAACATTCAGCAGAAATAAAATTGTCAGTATTCACAAAAAGGACAACCGTACCCTGCGTGCACGCGGAATCCTCGAAGACGATATATACGGCATGGAAGTGGATGTGGACATTACCCTTCCGGACCTTGAAATCGCCTGGATTGACGGGAAATGGTCGCGCATGGAAAATCGGGAATGTCCTCGGGCGATCCCTTTCCTTCAGGAAGCCCTGGGGCTCAGACTTACGGAGGAAGGCTTCAGCCGGAAACTTCAGAAAACCGTGGGGAGAAAATCCTGCAGGCATTTCGCAAATATTCTACTGGAATGCTGCGAGGCGGCGATCGAAGCGGCGGCAGTGACGGACTCCATCACGGCTGAATCCGGAGACGAGAAAGCCCGCTCAGAAAGAATTGTTAAAAAGGCGGCGCAAACCATGGAGGATAAGGACAAGAATGAGCTTTCTCACGGCCGCAAAGGGACGGCAGCGGAATCTCTTCGGAAGAGCTCTTCGAAGGGCATGGTCATTGATCTCCACGTCCATAGCGCCGAAGCCTCCCCTTGCAGTTCAGCCCCTCTTAATGACCTGATAGAGGAAGCCAAACGAATCGGATTGGATGGCATCTGCCTTACCGACCATAACCACGTCTGGTCCCGCGAGGCAATAGATGACCTTCAGGCGAAATACCAATTTCTCATTTTGAGGGGAAACGAGATTACCACGGATCAGGGAGACATGCTTGTTTTTGGATTTGAGAAGGATATTAAAGGGATTGTTGACCTCGGGGAACTGCGCAAAATGGTTCTGAAAGCCGACGGATTTATCATAGCCGCCCACCCCTTTCGCGGTTTTCTGACCTTTGGAATCGGACAGTTGGGATTGACTCCCGAAAAGGCCATGGCTCGGCCCCTTTTCCAGCATGTGGACGGCATAGAAGTCCTGAACAGCAAGGTTTCCGAAAAGGAAAATCAGTTTTCCTCCCGAGTCGCGGCCGGTCTGGCCTTGCCGGGAACGGGAGGAAGCGATGCCCACGAGGTGGAAGAGGTGGGGATCTACGCGACCCGGTTTTTCGATCCGATTACCTGCGAAGAAGATTTCCTCAAGGCCCTCCGCCGGAAAAACTACCAACCGATCGCCTTTCGAAAGGCGTTGAAGCAATAAAGGAGAAACGTATGGAAGCAAAACGGGACTGGGAAAAAATCGTCCGAAGGATGGAACAGTTGATGCGCCTCAAATCGTTCCCCGTGGCATTCAAGATGCTGGAGAACAAGGAGGACCTGAGCAAAATCCCCTTTATGCGCAGACCCGGTCATAAAATCACCCTCTGCCAGATGATCACGCTCGTAAGGAACTTCGACTGGACCGTCGGCATCGATCTGGATGATTTCATGAACCCCACCTGCCCTTCCATTTTGGGTCTCACCGAAGTCCCCGGGGTAAATCTGGACGGCACTTTTCGAAGCATCGTATGGGTCAAAACCCGTGAGGACGGCAGGAAGTATGAGCAAAGCATTCCCCGGCTGCCTTTGGGAAAATATGAGGCGGTGGCTATGGCGCCCCTTGCGTACAAGCCTTTTGAACCCGATATCGTGCTCATCTATGCAAACCCCGCCCAGATGATGCTGCTGATCAATTCCCTGCAATTTGAAGAGTACGAGGTGATGCAGTTCTTCTGTGTGGGAGAGTCATCCTGCTCCGATGCCATTGCAAGGTGTTACCTTACAGGCAAACCGTCGCTCACTATCCCCTGCTATGGTGAGAGACGATACGGGCATGCACAGGATGAAGACCTAGTCATGGCCGTGCCGGCAAACATGATGGAAAAGGCCCTGCGGGGAATGGAAACCCTGTATCGCCGCGGCATACGCTATCCCATCAGTTTTGCGGGGACCGAACAGGACCTCACCGACGCCTTTCCCCTCTCTTACGGTGGACTCCAGCGCCTCGAATCTCTCAGGGGGAACGACAATCGCCTCCTTCTTGGCGTAACCGGAGGGATTGCGAGCGGAAAAACCACCGTGGCCAATATGCTCAAGGAGCTGGGCGCCCCTATCATCGACTTTGACCTCATCGCCAGAAAGGTGGTAGAACCAGGGACCACCGCCCTTATTGAAATCGTTGACTATTTCGGCAAACAGGTCCTTCAGGAAGACGGCGCCCTGGATAGAAAAGCGGTCTCCGATATCGTCTTCCGGGATTTTGAAAAGAGAAAGAAATTGGAGGGCTTCACCCACCCACGCATTCATGAAGAGTTCGAAAAACAGGTCCAAGAGATTGCGGAAAAGAACCCGGACGCCATCATCCAGGTGGTCATCCCCCTTTTGATCGAACTGAACCTTCAATACATGTTTCACAAAATTCTGGTAGTGTACATCCCAATGGAAGAGCAGGTGAAAAGGCTGGCCAAACGGGATGGAATCACTGTGGAAGAGGCCGCTAATATTCTGAAGTCACAACTGCCCATCGATGAAAAGGTAGAGTACGCCGATTTCGTCATCCATAATGATGATTCCCCCGAAGAAGCTCGGGAACAGG
>JBBSAR010000523.1:0-3253 GCA_038252125.1 Desulfatiglandales bacterium | reverse complement strand
GAAGGCCAGGAAAAAGTTCGGCCGCGGTCTGACCCTGTCAGAGAAGGTGCTGGTTTCACACGCAGACGATTTCGATACCCAGGTCTGGGAACGAGGCAAAGCCATGTTGGCCTTGCGGCCCGATCGCGTGGCGATGCAGGACGCGACAGCTCAAATGGCCATGTTGCAGTTCATGCAGGCCCGACAACGGAAGACCAGGGTTCCCGCGACAATCCACTGCGACCATCTCTTAAGGGCTGCCAAAGGTTCCCAGGCCGATTTGAAGACGGCCTTGATCAGCAACAGAGAGATTTACGAGTTTCTTTCTTCCGCCGCTTCCAAATTCGGTATAGGGTTCTGGGGACCCGGGTCGGGCATCATCCACCAGGTGCTTTTCGAAAATTATGCGGTTCCCGGGGGTGTGATGATCGGAACGGATTCACACACCCCCAACGCTGGGGGTCTGGGCATGCTTGCCATGGGAGTAGGGGGCGCCGATGCGGCCGAAGTGATGGCCGGACTTCCCTGGGAAACCGTCTATCCGTTTATCGTGGGGGTGCGACTTACGGGAAGGCTGACGGGATGGGCTTCCGCAAAAGATGTGATCCTGGAGATGCTGCGAAGGTTCACGGTCAAGGGAGGGACGGGCAAAATCTTTGAGTATTTCGGAGAGGGGGCCAGGTCTCTCTCCGCTACGCAGAAGGCCACGATCACCAACATGGGAGCGGAACTGGGGGCGACCACATCGGTTTTTGTGTATGATGAATCGATGGATCGGTATCTTCGAAATGTGGGAAGGATCGCGCATGCCGATTGGGCCAAATCCTTTTCTCCCCTGCTCGGTCAGGATGAGATCTGCGTGACGCATCCCGAAAAAGTCTATGATCAACTAGTGGAAATCGATCTTGCCGCCGTTGAGCCCGCACATGCGGGACCTTTCAGCCCGGACAGGGTGACGAGCGTTCGAGAATTCAGAGATCTCGCGGTTCAAGAAAACCGGCCTTCAAAGGTGTCCGCTGTGCTGCTTGGATCATGTACGAACTCTTCCTATGCAGATCTTTGCGCCGCGGCGGATATTCTGGAACAGGCAGGCAGGCATGGTCTGAAAGCACAGGTCCCCTTCATGCTTTCCCCCGGTTCTCAACAGGTGTATGAGACCATTGAGCGCGATGGTGTGTTAGACAAGATCCTGGGTGCTGGCGCCGTGTTGCTGGCTGCTTCGTGCGGTCCGTGTATCGGCCAGTGGGATCGGGGGGATATCAAGAAAAATCTGCCCAACTGCCTCATCACCACCTTCAAAAGGAATTTCAGGGGAAGAAATGATGCCAATCCGGAAACCAGAGCCTTTCTGACATCTCCCGCAATGGCGGCGGTTCTTGCTCTATCAGGAGATGTGGGATTCGATCCCCGGTCCGATTCTCTCATGGGCGCTGATGGCGTTTCCTTCAAGTTGAAACCTCCCCAAACCCCTGCCTTGCCGCCCGGAGGGATGGTGATAACCAAGGAGGGGTATGTCCCCCCTGCCGAGGACGGGAGCCACATAGAGATCCTGATCCATCCGGATTCGGAAAGGCTGCAACTTCTCAAGCCTTTTGATAAATGGGATGGAAACGATTTTCTGGACCTCCCGATCCTGGTGAAAACAGAAGGCAAAACCACCACGGATCACATTTCTCCCGGTGGAAAATGGCTCAAATACAGGGGACACCTCTCCAATATTTCACAAAATATGCTCGAAGGGGCAACCAACGGTTTTACGGGAGAGGTTGGTCTTGGCACGAATGTCTTTTCAGGCGACGAACACGTGAAATTTTCAGATCTCGCCGTTTTCTATAAAGAAAATGCAGGAGGTTTTGTCATTGTCGGGGATGAGAATTACGGAGAAGGGTCGAGTCGTGAGCATGCGGCCATGAGCCCGCGATTTTTGGGTGCAAAGGTAGTGTGCGCCAGGTCGTTTGCACGAATCCATGAAGCAAATTTGAAAAAACAGGGGATACTGCCCCTGATCTTCGAGGATAAATCCGACTACGATGTCATCCAAATGGAGGACGGAATGAGCTTCGTCGGGCTTTCGAATCTTAAACCCGACAGCATTGTCACAGGAGCTCTTACGCGTAAAGATGGAAAGACTGTTCCCGTGAAGTTCCGGCATACTCTGAACGAAGAACAGATCGGATGGTTCAGGGCCGGTTCCGCGCTGAACAGTACCCGAGAGACTCCATGACAGATTTCCGGTGTCCCCCGATGCCGGAATGGCATCGGGGGATCCTTTATTACTCGTTTTTCCAGACCGGTTTCCGTTTTTCCAGAAAGGCATTCAGTCCTTCCTGGGCATCCGCCGTGGGCATGAGTTCTTGCAGATAGATATCTTCGATGATCTTGAGTGAAGGTTCGAAATCATCCCTCAAACCGGCCGTAATGGCCTTTTTGGTCTTTCTCAGAACTTCGGCGCTCAACTTGAGATAGGGTTTACAGAAATCCTTTGTGGCGGCATTCAAATCGTCCTTGCTCACCACTTTATTAATCAGACCCATTCCCAGGGCCTCTTTAGCCGAAATGATTCTTCCCGAAAGAATCAGATCCATGGCGGCCTTTCGGCCGATGATGCGGGGCATGATCTGGGCGGCGATGGGTGGGAACACGCCCACCTGGACTTCCGGTTGGCCGTACTTGGCATCTTCGGAGGAGACGACCAGGTCGCAAAAGATAGCCAGTTCGCATCCGCCCCCCAGGCATGAGCCGTATACGGAGGCGAGGGTGGGGATGCCCAATTGATCCATGAGTCGAAATATTCCGTGAAAGGAGGCAATCATTTTCGGCGCCATGTCGCCCATGTGTTCTCCCACATCGACGCCCGCCGAAAAACATTTCCCTTTCGCATCAAAAAGGACCATCTTCAGATCCTTTTTCCCCTGCCACGAGGCAAGCACCCCGTTTATTTCTTCCATCATGGCGATGTTCAAAATATTTACCGGCGGCCTGTTCAGGGTGATTATGCCCAGACCATTCTCCAACCGGACTTCAATATGGTTATTATCCATGGTGCGCAAGCTCCTTTCCTGTTCGTTATACGTTGTTACGTTTCCCCGCGCCGTCGCGGAGCTTCCATTCAATAATGCCGGGAGAACGTGAAAAAAAATGGCAGGCGGGCCCGCTTTCACCGCCCTGCCTGCCATAAGAATGATGTTCTAAAAAACCCTTATTTCTGAGGTTTCCCCATGACATCCGCGAACATATCCATATCCCAGGTCTTGCATTCCGCAATGTTCTGGCG
>JBBSAR010000522.1:0-3257 GCA_038252125.1 Desulfatiglandales bacterium | reverse complement strand
GCCGAGGGAACTCTTCGGTCATCCGGAAAGAAATGCATGAACCGTTCGAATTCCTTCACAGCCAGGTCATATTTTCCATCATGCATGAGCTCACGGGCATAATCAAACTGCCTGTCCCCATCAATGACGAGCTCTTCCGCATAAACGCCCGGAGGGAGCAGAAGGTTTCCCAGAAAGATTGCGATCACGATATGCAGATTAACGGTCTTCAACGGCCTTATTCTCCGAATACCACCAGAAATCATTATTTTCCACGGGATCTATAATTTTGCCTTTCCCATCTCGAATCACCACAGGAGAAACCTTGTCCTCATCCGATTCGTGAATCAACCGGTCAACGGTCATCAACCATCCCATGACAAATCCGTGCTTTCGGAATGCCTGCGCGCTATAGGCGGAGCAAGTAGGCTCGCTGGGACACCGGCTTCCATCGACAGGGGAGATGTGCTTACTGAAAAAAGACGCAAACCAGGCGCCCAGGCTGAATTCCGATCCCTTGTCCTTCCCGTTTTCCCCTGCACCCGCAACAGGTGGTGACTCGGCCCCCTGGCCTCTTTCGCAGATAATCCCCTGGGAAAACAGGCAAAGCAGCAGAAATCCGCAGAAAAAACTCCTTCTTGCAAATCGTCCTGCTGTATACTTAATGGTGTTGGACCTCATTGAAACTACCTTCTTAAACGTACCATTTTATTGCTGTGGTTTATCACAAAAGTTATTAAACTGTCAAAAATAAGTTACGCATTCCATCCCGGGATTCCAATATTTCTTGACCTGAGACCGTTTTCCCTATATCCTCCTAATTTTCACGCAAAGTTTTCAATGGTCTCGAACATGGAAGTTGAGAAAATCGAGGCTGCGAGAAGGTTCATTTAATCTAAGGAGAAACGGCATGGCTTGGGACTGGGACAAGTTACAGGAGAACAGAAAAAAGGGGGGCACCGGGCAACCAGGCACCCCACCTCATATGGATGAGGTTATGGAAAAAATCAAAGGCCTCCGAGCAAAACTTCCCGGCGGATCTTGGCTTATTGTTATAGCGATTGTCATCCTGTTTCTGGGATCGAGCTGTTTTTACACCGTGGGAGTAGACGAAGTGGGAATCGTTCAACGATTCGGCAAATATATCAGGACCACGCAGCCTGGTTTGAACTTCAAACTCCCGAAAGGGATTGAGAAAGTCACCAAAGTGAAAGTGAAATACGTATTCAAGGAGGAATTCGGATTCCGGACACTGGAAGCAGGCGTACGTACCCGATATGCATCCGGTTCTTCCTATGACAACGAATCCCTCATGCTGACGGGAGACCTCAACGTGGCGGTCGTCCCCTGGATTGTGCAGTATCGAATAAAGAACCCCTATGACTACTTGTTCAAGGTCAATAACATCACGGCCACGTTCAGGGATCTTTCGGAGTCGAGCATGCGTCTGATCGTGGGCGACAGCAGCATCAACGAAGTGATCAGCAAGCGGGAAGAACTCGCCATCAAAGACGCGGCGCTCCTGCAGAGACTTCTGGATGAGGCTGAGACCGGGATTAAGGTAGTCACCGTTGAAATGAAAAAAACAAATGTGCCTGAACCGGTTCAACCCTCCTTCAATGAAGTGAACCAGGCTGTCCAGGAAAAGGAACGAATGATCTACCAGGCCAGGGAGGCCTACAACAAGGTTATTCCCGCGGCCAAGGGAAATGCGGAGAAAACTATTAAAGACGCGGAAGGGTATGCCCTTGACCGGGTCAACCGGGCAAAAGGAGACGCGGCCAGATTTACGGAACGCTACACGGCCTATTCCAAGGCCGAAGATGTTACGCGAAGACGCCTTTATCTTGAGGGCATGGAGAAAATTCTGCCGAAAATAGGAAGCAAATATATCGTTGACGCGGACCAGAAAAACCTTCTTCCCCTGCTCAATCTCGGAAAACCTGAAGGAGGCAAAAAATGAAAATGAAACTTCTGATCATCCCGCTGATTATCATCGTGATCGCCATTTTTTCAGGCGCCTATGTAGTCGATGAAACGGAACAGGTCGTCATTACGCAGTTTGGAAAAGCGATCGGAAAGGCCAAAACTCAACCGGGGCTGTATTTTAAGATCCCGATCATACAGCAGGCAAATTATTTCCCGAAGAATCTGCTCGAATGGGACGGCGATGCCGGTCAGGTTCCCACACTGGATAAGACTTTTCTCTACGTGGATACGTTCGCGCGATGGAAAATAGTGGACCCCCTCATGTTTTTCCAGACAGTCAACAACGTGACGGGCGCACTGGCCCGCCTGGATGATATCATCGATCCGGCGGTACGGAATTTCATCACCTCCTATCCCCTTATCGAAACCGTCAGAAACAGCAACCGGGAGCTGGACAAATTTGAAATGGGCGTAGATCGCGCCGATGAAGAGAGAATCCTGGGGGATGTTAAAACGGGAAGAGGAAAAATTACGCGCGGCATCATGGCACAGGCCCAGCCCAAACTGAAAGATTTCGGCATAGAGCTGGTGGATGTTCAAATCAAGAGGCTCAATTATGTGGAGCAGGTCCGGAAATCGGTTTATGACCGAATGATCGCTGAGAGAAAGCAGATCGCCCAGAAGTTTCGATCCGAGGGCGAAGGCGAGGCGCGTGTCATTGAAGGAAACAGGGAAAAAGAATTGAAAAGGATTACCTCCGAGGCCTACAAAACCGCCCAGGAGGTCATGGGAAAGGCCGATGCCCAATCCACGCTGATATACGCCCAGGCCTATGAAAAGGGGCCGGAATTTTATTCATTCATCAAATCCCTTGATGTGTATGATAAAACCATGGACAAAGAGAGCTCACTCCTCCTGTCGACCGATTCGGATTTCCTGAGATATTTTAAAGGGTACGGCGCCGGGACCGTTGCTCTTCCTCAGAATACGCAAGGAGACAAGTAATGGTAAGAACGGAGATATCGCTTTTTCTCAAGAATGTCCCCGGAGAACTGGGAAAGCTGACCGGCATGCTCTCGGATGCCGGAATCAATATCGATGCCCTGACCATCCAGGATGCGTCCGCCTATGTTCAGGAACTCTTCAGGGCAAGGGGGAAAACCTTGAAAAGGGTCGCGTCGGCGGCAAGTTACGGCTCCATGAAGAAGGACTCGGCCGATTATGCGCTCATACGACTTCTGGTGGAAAATACGGACAAAGCCATGGATTACTTTTCAAGAGAAGGGTATCTGTTCGACATCATGCCCGTTATTGCACTGCAAATAGAGAATAAACCCGGAACCCTTGCG